>CAMWLG010000057.1 GCA_947175035.1 uncultured Lachnospiraceae bacterium
TTTAAGTATATTCTAAAATTAATGAAAATAGGAATTATTTTATGTCAAAGGAGAAAATTATATGAAATACAAAAACGAATTACAAATAAAAAAAGCTCTGGGGATAGAGAACTGGAGAAATCTTAGTAAAGATAAAGTAATTAGATTTGCAGCATTGATGCCCGATATGGATAAGGAAGTAATGTTGGAAATAATTAAATCCTTTCCAGAATTTACTAAGTATGGTAATGATTTAATGGAAGCATTAAAAGAAACAATTCAGAAATCAATTGATAAAAATAGCGAAGATTATCAAATGGGCCTTGCTATTATACAAGAAACACAAGCTATTTGTAAAGAACAATTGAATAGAACTGATTTATCCGATAACGAAAGAGTTTTAATTTGGAATAATTTAATGGAAGTTACGAAAATAATCCCTGTTATGACTAAGGAAAATACAAAATTTTATGAATTTCTTAATAATAAATACTTTAAAGCAACTACTGCAGCATTGGGCATTGCATTAGTTTTTATTGGGGGAAAAGTGATAATGGATCAGATTTCAGAACAAAACTTAGAGGATACTACCAAATAGATTATCAGAGTGATGTATCTAATTAATTGTAGTACGACAGCAAGCAATACTATAAAAATATTGTCTCAAAATACTTGTATGTATACTCTGAACCGTTCAAAATTTATCTATTCTTTCGCCCAAATCCCGCCCCAAATTTCAAAAAATCGCCCCAAATTGATTTTGGGGCACAATTTGGGGCATTTTTTTATCATTTGGGGCGGTTTATAACCAAAACGGGCATTTTTTACAGCAATTTGGGGCATTAAAAAATGCCCCAAACAGGACTTTTAAAAATTTCTATGTGATCGCAGGAACAATTTTTCCTAATGGCAGATTTTAATTTTTCCTACTTCCTCCCCCTCCTCTTCCCATCCATCTTCCTCAGAAATAAGCTGGGAGAAGAAACCAGAAATCCCAGAGAATACGGCTTCCCCTCCCCCACTCTCACCACCACTTCTGCCCTCTTAATATCCCAGAAAGAAAACAGGAGAAGATACCCGAAAACACTGCATTTCTGGGCTTTCTAATAGGTGTGGGGCGGAAGCCTGAAGGGGGAATTAGGAAAAAGATGAGGAAAGAGGAAGCTGAGAAAATGGCGAGGTTAGGGGGTTTTTAAGGGTGCGGGGAGGAAGCCTCCAAAACCTTAGGAAATGGCTGGGTTAGGGATTTTTTAAGAGGGAGGGGGAGGAAGCCTGAAATGTGAAAGAGCCTCGCTGGGGGGAAGACCCAGTAAGGCTCTGATTACTGTTTATTTTTCTTCTGCTCAGGAAAAAATAAAATCTGCAGCGAGGAAAAATGAGTTCTGCATGAACATCCAAATTCCTATGGCATCAATTATTTATAGTCGCCTGCGCCGCCGCCAATCTCGCAATAGGCACTCTAAACGGCGAACAGGACACATAGTCCAAACCGATCTTGTGGCAGAATTCCACGGAAGCGGGGTCGCCGCCGTGCTCGCCACAGATACCGATATGCAGGTCGGGATTCACAGGCTTGCCAAGCTTGATGGACATTTCCATCAACTTGCCCACACCGGTCTGATCCAGCTTGGCAAACGGGTCGTTCTCAAAAATCTTCGTGTCATAATATGCATTCAGGAACTTCCCTGCATCATCACGGGAGAATCCGAAGGTCATCTGGGTCAGGTCGTTCGTGCCAAAGCAGAAGAAGTCAGCCTCCTTGGCAATCTCATCTGCGGTAAGCGCCGCTCTGGGAATCTCAATCATGGTTCCCACCTCGTAATCAAGCTTGATTCCCGATGCCGCGATCTCCGCATCCGCTGTCTCAACAACCACCTTCTTGACAAACTTTAACTCCTTGATCTCACAAATCAAAGGAATCATAATCTCAGGCTTTACCGTCCAGTCACTGTGCGCTTTCTGCACCTCAATTGCCGCGCGGATGACAGCCTTGGTCTGCATCTTGGCAATCTCGGGATAGGTGACAGCCAAACGGCATCCCCTGTGTCCCATCATGGGGTTAAACTCATGCAGGGATGCAATGATATTCTTGATGGCATCAACGGATTTGCCCTGTGCCTTCGCAAGCTTCTCGATATCAGCCTCCTCTGTGGGAACAAACTCATGCAGAGGCGGGTCAAGGAAACGAATGGTGACAGGATACCCCTCCAATGCCTCGTACAACTGCTTGAAGTCGTCCTGCTGATAGGGCAGAATCTTCTCCAATGCCGCCTCTCTCTCCTCCACCGTGTCCGCGCATATCATCTCGCGGAACGCTGCAATTCTGTTTTCTTCAAAGAACATATGCTCTGTACGGCAAAGTCCGATGCCCTCCGCGCCAAGCTCCCTCGCTTTTTGGGCGTCCGCGGGAGTGTCCGCATTCGTGCGCACTTTCAGCCTGCGGTATTTGTCAGCCCATGCCATCACGCGTCCAAATTCACCCGCAATCGTTGCATCCACGGTGGGAATCTCGCCGTCGTAGATATTGCCGGTGGTGCCATCAATAGAAATCCAGTCTCCCTCATGGAACTCTTTGCCCGCCAAGGTAAACCTCTTATTCTCTTCATCCATTGCGATATCACCACAGCCGGATACACAGCAGGTACCCATGCCGCGGGCAACCACTGCCGCGTGGGATGTCATGCCGCCGCGGACGGTCAATATCCCCTGTGCAACCTTCATACCCGTGATATCTTCGGGAGATGTCTCCAAGCGAACCAGAACCACGCGCTCGCCCTTCGCCGCCTGTTTCTCCGCATCCTCCGCGGTAAACACAATTTTACCGCACGCAGCGCCGGGAGACGCGCCAAGTCCCCTCCCCATCGGGGTAGCCGCCTTCAAAGCTGCAGCGTCAAACTGAGGATGCAGCAGGGTGTCAAGATTGCGGGGATCAATCATTGCCACTGCTTCCTTCTCGCTCCTCATACCCTCATCCACCAGGTCACAGGCAATCTTAAGCGCCGCCTGTGCAGTTCTTTTTCCATTTCTGGTCTGCAGCATATACAGCTTGCCATGCTCCACGGTAAACTCCATATCCTGCATATCTCTGTAATGACTCTCCAAAGTCTTGCATACATCCTCAAACTGGGCAAACGCCTCCGGGAACTTGTCCGCCATCTCCGCAATCTTCATCGGGGTGCGCACGCCTGCAACCACATCCTCACCCTGCGCGTTGGTGAGGAACTCACCGAACAGCCCCTTTGCTCCGGTAGCCGGATCACGGGTGAACGCAACACCTGTACCGCAGTCATCGCCCATGTTACCAAATGCCATAGACTGTACATTCACAGCAGTTCCCCAGGAATAAGGGATATCATTGTCACGGCGATACACATTCGCGCGGGGATTGTCCCAGGAACGGAACACAGCCTTGATAGCGCCCATCAACTGTTCCTTGGGATCGTCAGGGAAATCCGCACCAATCTTGGACTTGTACTCAGCCTTGAATTGCGCCGCAAGCTCCTTCAAGTCCTCAGCCGTAAGCTCCACATCCTGCTTCACGCCCTTCTTTTCCTTCATTTCATCAATAAGCTGCTCAAAATATTTCTTGCCCACCTCCATGACAACGTCGGAATACATCTGGATAAATCTTCTGTAGCAGTCCCACGCCCAACGGGGATTGCCGGACTTCTCGGCAATGACATTTACCACCTGCTCATTCAGACCCAGATTCAAAATCGTATCCATCATACCGGGCATGGAAGCCCTTGCGCCGGAACGGACAGACACAAGCAAAGGATTCTCCAAATCCCCAAACCTCTTGCCCGTAATCTCCTCCATCTTCACAATATAATCGTTAATCTGTCCCTGAATCTCGGCATTAATCTCTCGCCCATCCTCATAATATTGCGTACACGCCTCTGTCGTGATAGTGAAACCCTGGGGCACCGGAAGCCCGATATGGGTCATCTCCGCCAGATTCGCGCCCTTGCCGCCCAGCAGCTCACGCATATTGGCATTGCCCTCAGTAAACAAATACACCCATTTTTTCATATTTTTCCTCCTTTTCTATGGAGCTTTTCCAAATAACCCCATTATATCATGTGTGAAATAAATATCAAGTCTGAGGCAAAAAACTCTCAAAAATAAAGATATCAAAGTGCTTTCTCGCCCTGTTCAGTTCCTCCTGACTCTTGATTGTCCATGCCACCGCCGTGTTGCGATACAGCGCCCTACAGATTCTGCGGGACAAAACGCTATAATAAATATGATGATACGCTACAAAATCTGGTTTCCCGATAAAGTTGACCAGCAGGTTCTGCACCACGAAGTAAGCCGGTCCGTGAAACTTCCCCTCCTTGGAAAAACCATCTGCCAGCTGCCCCCGCATCACCTTCCCATGGTGCCAGCGAAACCACCAGAGGGCAAGCGGATTAAAAGACTCCATGCAATACAGCCCCCGATACTCTCTGAGAAGCCTGTCCGCAATCGGGCACAGGGATACATCCATGTTTTCCATTTTAAACTCCACGATCAAGGGCACCTTTCCATCCACAAGACTTAACACATCCTCGAACTTAGGGATACGCTGCGAGGAATTGCACAAAGGGAACCGTTGCAGCTCCTCATAAGTGTAATCGACCACTTTCCCCTCCACCCCACAGATGCGCCTTAGGGTCTCGTCATGAAACACCACCGGAATCTTGTCTTTGGAGAGACGGATATCCAATTCGATCCCATATCCGGCTTCCACCGCCCGGGCAAACGCCGCCATGGAATTCTCCGGTGCGTCAGATTCATTGTCATGGAGCCCCCTGTGCGCGTAATACCATTTTCTGAACGGGGCTGACGAGGGCTTGTGCCAGATACGAGGCATAATCATCAACATATAGAGCAGTGCTTCCAAGACAATCGCGATTGCCGCCAACTTCAACAATAGAAACAGTATATCCATTTTTCTTCCCCTCTCCTGTTAGACCTTCTTTTTTCCACGGTATGCCCAATACTTATTCAACACAAAATTCATAGGGACGGTGATCAACAGATTTAACCCTGCTGCCAACAGATTCCCCAAAAACTGCGCGTCCGCCTGCTCCATCCCGTGTCCCGCAAACCATAACGCCAGCGGTTCCATGAAACGCCCTATTTTCAAAATATCAATCCATAAAGCCAAGAGCGCCGCATGTGCCAGATATCCCCACAAATATGCGATATAGGTCTTGCAAAACACCCTCCACCAGACTCTTTTCTCCCCGTCCTCCTGCTCCTTGAACACATACTTATTGTTCCAATAATATGCGTTGATCACACTTAGGGAAAATCCGATAAAACTGGCGGGAATATAATGCATCTTGAAAAAAACCAGAATCCCATAAATGATCTCGCTGATGAGCGTGTTAGACACCCCCACCAATGCAAATTTAACAAATTGCCAGATACTTGCCGCTTTCTTCATTCACTGCCTCCCGGCATCATCACCCGCGGAAATAATACCGCACGTATTTTCCATCCACCATATCAGTGTAACCAAAATCATTCTCAATATATTGCATAATCCAACTGTCCTCCGATTCCTGAAGCTCCCCGTACCAACAGTCCACCACGATCACATCCGGGACTTTCTCGGGATATAACTCCCAATACACCAACAATCTCTCATCATAACTGGTGGGATCTACAATCGAAAAGTGGCAGACCTGTGAACCCGTGAACATATAAGGGGATGTCCCCGCTGTTCCCACCATATTGGTCACGATCAGACATTTTTTATCCTGCCCTACATATTCCTGAAATTCCTCATAGGTGCTATTGGTAATATATGCCTGCATATAATTGGTGATAATGCCCGCCGAAGGCCCTTTGCGAATGATTCCGCCCACGCCAAGCACCGTATTGGTCGGCGTTTTGCCCGCCCGCAGCGTGAATCCTTTGCCAAAAACCGACACGAAAGCAAGAGAAAACAACAACAGATAAATCCAAGTTTTTCCACACTGCTCCTCCAATGCCAGCACAAGCACCGCGACGCCCAACAATATCCCTGTTATTCCGTGAGGAATCGCATACCAGACCCCCAGATCACTCATATAAATGACAGCCAGAATCGTCAGCGCACTCCCCGACACCCCAATCGACAGCGCTTTCTTACGACTGTCAGCCTTTCTCCAAACCAGCACCGCCGCCAACAGAATCACGATCAAGTGGATCTGTGGCTCCTCATACCCTTTTCGTGGCACAAGCCAGTAGAACAGCTGAACCGCCTCCCCGGCAATCACCATCCAGACTGCAAAGTGCACGATCCCCGGCTTACTGCCATCAGAGACTGCCCTCTTCCAAAGCCTGCCCGACATCCACCACAGCACAAAAGCAATGACAAGAATGATCACCATCAACACAACAAATGTCTTAAAATCTCTGAGCAGCGCTGTCGCTCTGGACTCCGCAGTCAGCGACATGTCATGGGTCAGATCAAAGTCCACCACATACTGTACATTCCGCAGGAACTCTTCCAATGTGATATGAGAGAGCACTCGCCACAGCCACACCGCGGCACTCACCGCGCAGGTTCCCGCAAAAATAAGACTGTCCCCCAGTCCTCTAGCCCATTTTGTATTTCTCCCGGACCCCCAAAAGATACATACCAGAAAGAAAGGAAATAACACCAGACTGGAGGGGTAGGACAAGACCTCAAACGCCATCCCCAGCCCCGCCACGACCAACCAGAAAGACCGTCTCGAAAGACCTACACCAATGTCCGCAGCATTCTGTCCCCCCATATAATACTGCATCAACGCCAGAACAATCACTGTATAAAACCAAACCTGTAGGTTGGAGAACTCCGGTATCTGTATGATCTTGGGCACAATGTTAAAATAACAAAGCCCCAACAGAAAGGCGTATTCCTTTTCCAGAACATGCTCAAGTGTCCTGCACAGCCATAGGGATAACAGCAATTGAATCAGCGTGGTACAGATGCGCAGGAAAATCACCACTCCTGTGATAGTGCCCGTCACGGCAGTGTACCCCTTCATCAACCATACACACAGAAAAGCTGAAGATTGATGAGGCTCCCACATCGTACCAAACAGCGTATCCCCCGATAGATTGCGGTAAGCCATCACCACCTGGTACTCTTCATCCAAGGTATAGTCCACCAGAATCACCTTGACAGCCGCCAACACGCTGCCCACGATCAACAATATCTTGAGGATTTTCAACCACTTCTTTGTATCGAGGGACACGCTCATTCTCCCTCCCCCTCCTGACATTCGGGTTTCCTCTCTTCATCAATGATAAACGGAGGTCTGGAGCGGGACGCATCCAAAGTCCGCCACAGATATTCTCCCAGTATCCCCAACATGGACAAAATCAATCCCGCGGACAGCAAAATCACACACATCAGGGATGCCCAGCCCATGATTGGAACCCCTTTTGTGAAATACTCCACCAACACACTGATCATAAGCGCCAGCGCAAAGATATCAAAAACCACCCCGATGCCGGTCATAAAGCGGATCGGCACATAGGAAAAGCTCATCATGGAGTCCATCACCAGCTTGAACTTCTTGGCAAAAGTCCATCTTGACTTGCCCTTTTCCCTGTCTTTTCTGTCAAAATACACCATATCCGTCTGAAATCCTGTCCACAACACCTGCAGGGTCAGGCTGGAATTCTTCTCGTCCAGACGCTCCAACACCTCAATTACCTTGCGGTCTATCAGATAACAGTCACAACCTCCCACCGGCATATTTTTATTGACGAACTTGCGCACCATCGCATAATACAGATTGGCAAAAAACACCTTGACCCTACTCTCGTCCCGGGAACGTCTGACCGCAAGCACCACCTTATTGCCCTTCTTCCAGCTCTCGTACATCTCGAGAATCAGGGTGGAATCCTCCTGCAGATCCGCCTGCTTTGTCACGGCACAGTCTCCGCTGCAGACACTCAATCCCGCCAGCAAAGCGGCATGCTCCCCAAAATTGCGGGACAGCTTCACCAGCCTGACGTGAGGATCCAATCCCTTGATCTCGTTCATGATCTTCCAGGAATCATCCCCTGAGCCATCGTCCACGAACACCAGCTCATAGTCGCCAATCGTCCCCAGAATCTTGTCCTTCATATCCTGATACAGATCCATCAGCGTGTCTTCATTATAATAAACCGGAACCACGATGGATAATTTACTCATATTGTACTATACCATGCCTTTCTATTTCCATATCTTCATGCCTTTATATCTTCCCGATTTCCCTCAAATAATCCTGATAATCCCTGATATACTCCGCACCGTCATAATGCCGGCTGCACAGCACCAGCAGAATGGAATCCGGTGAAAAATCATACATATCCTTCCAAAGCATAGGCGGCAGATACAGCCCCATGCCGGGCTTGTTCAACTCAATCACGGCGCTCTCCGTGCCATTGTCCACGCGCACCTTGCTGCTCCCCCCCACATTTACCAACAAAAACTCCGTCTCTCTGTTGGCATGCTGTCCCCGCACCACCGTGGAATCGGAGCCATAGATATAGAACACCCTTTTGATGTCAAAGGGAATATCCATCCCCTCTCCCTCAATCACGACAAGATTGCCTCTCTCGTCACCCAAATCCCTGAAAAATATTATTTTGTACTGGTCTTCTATTTTCATAAATGATTCCCCTGCCTATGTTTTCTGCAAGCCATTCCGCCTTCAAAACCGGTTCAACGCCTCTATCACGCGCTCCTGTTCCTCTTTGGTCATACCATTATACATGGGAATGGACAACACCGTGTCCGCATAATGTTCTGTGATTGGAAAACTCCCCCGCCCATATCCCAGGCTGCTGTATGCCTCTGACAGATGAGGCGGAATCGGATAGTGGATAATTGTCCCAATCTCCTGCCCATCCAGATAATCTATCAACTTCTGCCGTTCCTCGCAGCGGATGACATATTGATGCCACACACTGTCCCCATGCTCCCGCACCTTGGGAAGCAGCAGTTTAGGATTGTGGATTCCCTCAGTATAATTCCCTGCAAGACTCCTGCGCTCCTCTGTCAGTTCTTTCATATGCGACAAACGAACCCTTAAAAGTCCCGCCTGCATCTCGTCCAATCTGGAATTGGCACCCACAACCTTATTGTAATAGCGCCTCTCACTCCCATAATTGCGATACATCTTCATGTCCGCGGCAATTCTTTCATCCTCCGTCACAATCGCGCCGCCGTCGCCGAAGCCCCCCAGATTCTTGGACGGATAGAAGGAAAAGCATCCGATATCCCCAAAGGTTCCCGTCATCTTTCCATCAAAGCATGCACCGTGGGACTGAGCGCAGTCCTCCACCAGCCTGAGCTTGTGCTTGCGGCAAATCTCCATGATCGGCGCCATATTAGAAGCCTGCCCATATAGATGCACCACGAGGATTGCCTTTGTCCGCTCTGTGATCTTCTCCTCGATCTTGTCCGCATCCATGTTAAAGTACTCGTCCGGTTCCACAAAAACAGGGGTTGCACCGTTGATCGTAATCCCCATGACGCTGGCAATGTAAGTATTGGCCTGCACAATCACCTCGTCCCCCGCGCCGATTCCCAGGACACGAAACGCAAGCCAAAGGGCATCCAACCCGCTGGCAAGACCCACACAGTATTTTGCTCCCGTATACGCTGCAAACTCCTCCTCGAAAGCCTCCACTTCCCTGCCCAGCACATACCAGCCGGAACGGAGCACTTCGAGCGCCTTTGCCTCGAACTCTTCCTGATACATATAAAAGCCTCTGTCCAGGCGATTTGGCATAATCTTCATCTGTCACACACTCCTATTATCAAATTATACAGAAAATACCTTTATGGTCAAGCCTTTTGTGCCGGCACTGCTATCTGTGAATATAATACCGCCAAAAGGTTCCGTCAACCACCTCGTCCGCCTCAAACTTCTCTGTAAGCCACTCCACCACCTCGTTATATTCCCCCACCATCAGGTTGCCTCCATAGCATTTTGCCACCACCACGTTGGGATATTTCTCAGGATTCTCCTCCCAATAGGTGAACAGCCTCTCCGAATAGGTCGGGGTGGAGATTGTGGAATCCGCACATATTTCCACATCCTGGTACAAATATACCGTAGGAGTGAGCGTTGGATAACTGATCACCAACACTCTGTCCCCGGGAACGATCAGCTCCTGCCATTCCGCGTAAGACACGTCGGCCACATATGTCCCCTCCCTGTTCACAATTCCTTTTAAAGGGCCTTTTTGTGCCGTCCAGTCCACGCCAAAGATACTGTCCTCGCGAAAATTGGACGGGGCAATCATCCAGCCATTCAAATAAACCATATTCCTGAAAAGCATGACGGCACAGAGCATCATGACCGGGAAAAACCTCCACAAAGATCGTCTCCACGACTCTTCATTCCCCTCTTGCCCGGTTCCAAACGCTTTCGTTAAGGGCAAAAGGCTGACACACAGATTGGGAATCAGATAAGGAAGAGTGGGAAACAGCCCCAAATCAGATAATATCAGTGTGGCGACAAAGCCTCCCGCTCCAATCGCCTGCCCGATGACAAAAATCTTTTTTTCCGTGGGATTCAGATATCGTGCAGTCAAAAAAGCGACACATTCCACAACCAGATATAAGACAAAAAAATGATGCTTGGTCCCTGCCTCCTCAACCCGCAGGCCGATCAGATATCCTACGATATAGAGCGCCACAAACCAAGAGAAAGCGACATGCCAAAATCCCCCCAAGGATTTTCCCCCCGTGTGGATTGCGCGGCAAATGAATGCCGCGACTACAGCACCCATGGCCAAAAGGACTACATATATCATGTCATTTGCCAATGCCAGCAAATCCTGCCCCATGAAAGCCAATCGCTCGCCAAGCCCCACCGCGTGGCTCTCGTCCCCCGACCAGATATAATAAATGTATTCCAGAAACCGCCCCGGGTTCCCGCGCATGAAATACAGTAAATAAGCGCCCCCGCCGACCGCACACACACCGGTAAAGATACATACATCCCGCTTTTTGTGCCGGGAATACATGCAGATCAGCACCACGCAAGGAATCCACACGAGCGCGCAGCTTGGATACGCCAAAACCTCCAAGCACAGACACACAGCCCCCAGGAACAGCCATATACTTCTCCCCTGCCCCAGGAAATAAGCGATCAGGCAGCACATCAATAACAGCGCGAACCAAATCTGCAGATTGGCGAAATCCGGCAGCACGCTGTCCTTAGGATAAGTATTGAGCACAAAAAGAAGCGCTCCAAAGGCAATCCTTTTATCTATATATTTGCGCAATGTACCATAGACGGTAAAAGCAACCGCTGTCTTACACAGGAATCCCACGGCATTGGCATAGACCATGATTCCTGTTGTGGAATTTGTGATCTTCAAAAAGATCCACTCAAAAAAGGCGAGAAAAAAAGCGGATGTCTGATGGGCCTCCCACATCTTGGAGAACATTGCGTCCCCCCTAAGAAGCCTATAAGCCATCGTCACCTGATATTCCGCATCTATTTGGCAGCTTGTATAAATATTTTTCACATTGGCAAGAAAGGTACACAGCAACAACAAAAAAGCAGCCGCACCAATCAACAATCTATGTTTCTTTTCGGCCATAAATCCCACCATTTCCAATATTATCCATCAGCCTTGAATATGGACTATTATACCATTAGCCCAAATGTTGCGCAATCTCTTATTTTGTGTAAAAAGTGTTTTTTCCTTGAAAAATTAGCCCTTTCATGTATAATAGAAAGGTAGCCCCAAAAGGCTATAAATTTTGAATATGCGAGGTTTGGTTATGATCAGTGCAAACAATGTGACGTATAGAGTAGGCAAGAAAGCATTATTCGAGGAAGTGAACATTAAATTTACCGAAGGGAACTGCTACGGGCTTATCGGTGCCAACGGAGCGGGAAAGTCCACCTTTTTGAAAATCCTGTCGGGCAATCTTGAGACCACCAAGGGCGATATCGCCATCACCCCCGGGCAGCGGCTCTCGGTGTTGGAGCAGGATCATTTCAAATATGATGACTGTGTCGTGATGGATACCGTGATCATGGGAAATGAGCGACTCTTCCAGATCATGAAGGAAAAGGAAGCAATCTATGCCAAGGAGGATTTCTCTGACGAGGACGGCATCCGCGCCAGCGAGTTGGAGGCGGAGTTTGCCGAGATGGACGGCTGGGAGGCGGAATCTAATGCCGCCATGCTGCTCAACGGTCTGGGCATTGACACGGAGTACCACTACGCCGTCATGAAGGATTTGGAGAGCCCGATCAAGGTGAAGGTGCTGTTGGCAAAAGCGCTGTTCGGCAATCCGGATATATTGCTTTTGGACGAGCCCACCAACCATTTGGACTTGGACGCCATCGCATGGCTGGAGGATTTCCTGATTGACTTTGAGAACACTGTCATCGTGGTGAGCCACGACAGATATTTTCTGAATAAGGTCTGCACACAGATCGCGGACATCGACTACGGCAAGATTCAGCTCTATGCGGGCAACTACGACTTCTGGTATGAGTCAAGCCAGCTGCTCATCAAGCAGATGAAGGAAGCCAACAAGAAAAAGGAGGAGAAGATCAAGGAGCTGCAGGAATTTATCTCGCGTTTCTCCGCCAACGCCTCCAAATCCAAGCAGGCAACCTCGAGAAAACGTGCTTTGGAGAAAATCGAACTGGACGAGATCAAGCCCTCCTCCAGAAAATATCCCTATATCGACTTTCGCCCCGAGCGTGAGATTGGCAACGAAGTGTTGACCGTGGAGCATCTCACCAAGACAATCAATGGCGAGAAGGTTTTGAACGACATATCTTTTGTCATGGGACATGAGGACAAGATTGCCTTCGTGGGAAGCAACGAGATTGCCAAGACAACTTTGTTCCAGATTCTGGCCGGGGAATTAGAGCCCGATGAGGGAAGCTACAAATGGGGCGTGACCACCTCCCAATCATACTTTCCCAAGGATAACACTGAAGAATTTGACAATGACCTGACCATCACGGACTGGCTCACAGGCTATTCCCCCGTGAAGGACGTGACTTATGTGCGAGGCTTCCTGGGACGTATGCTCTTTGCCGGCGAGGACGGCGTGAAAAAAGTAAAGGTGCTCTCCGGCGGAGAGAAAGTAAGATGTTTGCTGTCCAAGATGATGATCAGCGGCGCAAACTGCCTGATTTTGGATGAGCCCACCAACCACTTGGACATGGAAGCAATCACGGCACTGAACAATGGGCTGATCAAATTCCCCGGTGTGGCGCTCTTCTCCTGCCATGACCATCAGTTTGTGGAGACCACCGCCAACCGGATCATAGAGATTCTGCCGGACGGTTCCATCATTGACAAGATCACGACCTATGACGAATATCTGGCCAATGACGAGATGGCAAGAAAGAGAACCGTGTTTACAGCCAACAAAGAGGATGACGAAGACTAAACAGGGCGAAGGGGAGCAGAAAATGGACGCCACGAAGCAAAGAGAAAATGATAGGATTGACTTGCATGTAATTCAACCCGACAGAGTTGATTTGCATGTTCACTCTACGCGCTCGGACGGAACTTTCTCTCCCACCGAGCTGGTGGATTACGCGATGGAAAAGGGGCTGACTGCCTTCGCTCTGACAGATCACGATACCGTGGACGGTCTGGACGAAGCCATGGATTATGCCGATAAGTTGCGTCAGAAGCTTCCGGCTCCCGAAAATGCAGGGGAGGCTTCGATGGTTCATGGCGCATCCGATTCCGAATCTACGGCTGTCCCCGAGGTCATCCCCGGCGTGGAATTGTCTACGGAATATCAGGGGCGCGACATCCATATCCTGGGACTTTTTATTGATTATAAAAACCCTGAATTTCAGGATTATCTGCGCCGGTTTGTGGATTCCCGCAACCTGCGCAACGAGAAAATGTGTGCGCTTTTACAGGAGCACGGCATCGATATCAGCTATGAGAAGCTGCTGGCTGAATTCCCCGACTCCGTTGTCACCCGCGCCCACTATGCCAAGTATCTGCTAAACCATGGCTATATCAAGAGCATGAAAGAAGCCTTTGAGCGCTATGTGGGGGATCATTGTCCCTGCTATGTTCCCCGTGAGAAAGTGACTCCCGCTCAGGCGGTGGAACTGATTCTCAAGGCGGACGGCGTTCCGATACTGGCGCATCCGATTCTTTATGGCATGGGGGAAGAGAGACTGGACACTCTGGTCGCCGAGCTGAAGGCAGTTGGACTGATGGGCATCGAAGCGCTCTACAGCACCTACGATGCCGCGGACGAACGGCAGATCCGCCGCCTTGCCCAAAAATACAATCTACTCCTCAGCGGCGGTTCCGACTTCCACGGTGCGAACAAACCGGGGCTGGATCTTGCCGTAGGCTATGGAAAGCTGTATATTCCCGCAGCGCTTCTGGAAGAGATACGCGCCACCCGTGTCAATCTCCTGTTTACGGATATGGATGGCACGCTGCTTCTTGGCAACAGCACCTTAAGCCCCGCCATGCATGCAGCACTGGATCGCATGACTGCTGCCGGCCATCACCTGATCCTGTCCTCCGGCAGACCCCTCCCCAGTATTATGGAGGTATGCCAAAAGGAGAATATCAATTATCCCAATATGCTGATCTTGTCCAACAATGGCGCGCTGGTGTACGACTGCGACAAGAAGCTCCCCGTTTTGGAATATCGCATCTCCCAGAAGGACATCCGCCATATCGTCCAAAGGGCGGAATCCATCGGGCTCCACATTCACGGCTATACAGTGGAGGAAATTGTCTGCCACGGAATGAACGCGGAACTGGAATTCTACACAAGGCGAATCCATATGCCCTTGAAATGCGTGGAAAATATAGCAGACAGCCTGCCAGGCGGCTGTTATAAATTACAGGCAATCCACCTGACGGACAAGACGGTATTGGAGCGATTCCGTGAGTCTTTGACGGATTATTGCGGCGACCGCATCCAGATGATTTTTTCCAACGAACAATATCTGGAAATTCTCCCCGCTCAGGCGGGCAAAGGCAACGCCCTGCGCTTTATCGCGGACTACCTGCATGCTCCCCTCTCCCACACTTTCGCGGCGGGGGACGCGGAGAATGACATCTCCATGCTTGAGGCGTCCGGAACAGGTATCGCCATGGCGAACGCACAGGATGCCGTCAAAAAATCCGCCCGCATCATCACCCAAAAGAGTAATGACGAGGACGGATTGTTGGAAGTGTTAGAGAAATATTTCCTCTGAGTCCAGGTACTCGATCGGTTGACAGCGGTGTAACTACTTCAAATCAATGGTAATCGCGCAGTCTTCCAATATTTCTTCTGACCCTGGTATCTGCATCCCGTCCGCATCCCATTGAACACGCACCGGAATCAGCGTCATGGTGGGCGAGGATGCATCAAAGCCTGTGATTTCCAGATCCTGTGTGAATGTGACACAGGTATCCTTTTCCTCATACTCGGAATACGAGCAGGAACGCAGCCACTCATTCCTTGTAAGTCTCTTACCGGAAGCGTCCTCTATCATATAGTCCCCAAACCGTAAGGTATCCACCATACCGGCATCGTTTACTTCCCACTTTAACTGTAGATTCGTTACGGAAGATGAGGCCGTCACTGTATAAGAAACAATTTGTCCAAAATCCAGATTCTGTATATCGCCATTCGCACGCATGGCACTCCCAAGCTTGTCCGATTCTATGGTGAAAGAATAATCCGACTTGCTGTCAGGAGAAGTATATAGCCCCACCTTTACCTGAATCGCATCCATGTCTTTCTCTTGCAATTCCCCATCCAACACAGAGACCTTACATTCGTAGATGCCACTGCCCTCCTGGGTTTCGGCCACATACTCCAAACGGCTGTCAATTCCGTTGATATAGACATGATCGCCCAAATCAAAGAAATCAGAAGAAGACTTCACCCAGAACATGAATGCAGCGCCATCGTAATAGGCATCCGTAACTGTAAAGGGCGCTTCCTCCAAAGCCGTATCATTCATGGTAATCGTGTTGTCCGAATCTATATCGTGAATGATAGCCTCCTCCACAATATCCGCATTGGCTCCCAGACTGGTAAGCCAATTTTGAAACACCGGCAATCCGGCGGCTGCAACGGTGCCTCCCGCCAAAAACAGGCAAGCGGCCGGAATAAGAGCTTTATAAGCTCTCCACCCACTTTTCCCACCCCCCCGTGTAGAATTTAGCTGCGTTTCGACCGCCTCTGACACAACTCTCTGAAAACTTTCAGGGGTTTCTGGAAAGCTTCGATACAATTTTTCCGCAAAAAAATCATGATATGTTTTCATATGATTCCTCCATAATGTGGCGCAGACATTTCCGTCCGCGACTCAAACGACTTTTGACTGTTCCAACCGAAATACGCATAATTTTAGCGATTTCCTGAATTGAATAGCCCTCCAAATAATGCAGCACAATAGCCAAGCGATACTCTTTTTTCAAAACACTGAGCGCTTCATATAGATCAGAATAATCCGTGCCGGTATACTCCTCCGCCTCCGGGTCTTCCAACAGTGGCGTGGTTTTCTCCCGTTTCTTTAGCAGCGCATAGCATTCGTTGATCAAAATTCTGACCAGCCACGTCTTGGCATATTTCTCCTGTCGCAAAGTACCCAGCTTGGCAAAGCCTATGGCAATCGCCTCCTGCACAGCATCCTCGCAATCCGCATCGTTTTTTAGTATGGTTTTTGATATGCGGTAGAGACTGTCCGTAGCAGAAAGCACCACCTTGGCAAATGCTTCTTTATCCATTGTATTTTCCTCCTTTCCTTTTTGCTTGTTCACATATTAGAGGAATCAAGTAGATAAAAGGTTCCCATCAGATTGTCGCCCTTCCACAAAAATTTAGAGCACCCACCTCCGCGAGTGCTCTTTCTTCCAATCATATCTTATTTTATCCTTCCACAATCAGGTATCTTCCATCACCAACATCAAACACTTCGGCGGCCTCCAATATCTCCTCGTCATCGGCGCCCTCCATGTCAATGCCCTCCTCCTCAAAGAATTCGATTACCTCGTCCACGGAATTCACCACCACGGCCATACATTCCTCCAGGAATCCCTCGGCTTCCTCCATAGTCTCCGCCACAGGTTCGGGAAAAAGCTGCTTCTGATTGTCCAGAAAGCACTCCAGCACCGCATCATCAAACTCGCGCATACGCCCAACCTCCTTTTCGTACCGATGTGCATGGGATACATCCACTCCCTCTCCACATATCTATTCTTCATACATCATAATATGCATATGCTTTCCAGTCAATAGGGGAATACATTATTTATCCAGATATTGCAACAGCTCCATAGGATGCGCGATAATGGCGTCCGCGTGATGCTCCTCGAGCTCCTCCCGTTTTCTGAATCCCCAGAGGGCTCCTACCGTGTAGGCTCCTGCTCCCTTGCCTGTTTTCATATCGGTGGCGGTATCGCCAAGATACAGCACCTCCTCCGCCGTCATGCCAAGCTGCTCCAAAACGCGAATGGCTCCCGCCGGGTCGGGCTTGATGGGCACTCCGTCCACCTGTCCCTGAATCACGTCAAAGCATCCCTGCCCAAAAAGCGTCTCGATCACGCGAATGGTCTCCGCATGAGGCTTATTCGACAGCACCGCAAGCATCACTCCCTGCTTTTTTAATGCCTCCAAGAGCTCGGGGATGCCCTCGTAGGGCTTTACCTCATACATGCAGTCCACCGCGAAGAGCTCCTTGTAGCGTGCAAACGCCTCCTCGAAATGTACCCCTTGCGTATCTCCGCCTGCTGCCAGGGCGCGCTTGACCAGATTCGCTGCCCCGTCCCCCACGAAATATTTGTACTGTTCCACGGAGAAAGGCCCAAATCCATAGGGCGCCACCGTCCTGTCCGTACAATATTTTATACTGTGGATAGAATCGGAGAGCGTCCCATCCAAATCAAATATCACTGCTTTCTTCATTTTCCAGCCATCCTTTCAACTCCTGATAAAGTCTGCCCACAGGCAGTCCTACCACATTATTGTAGTCGCCCTCAATCCCCTTGATATAACGGGCGCAAAATCCCTGAATGCCATAGGCTCCCGCCTTGTCCATGGGGTCTTTGGTAGCCACATACTCAGCAATCTCAGCCTCTGTCATGGGGGCAAAGCACACCTTGGTACACTCGAAAAAAGTATGACGCCGCACGGAGCCATCCGCAGGTGACTGCGGGCTGAATAACATCGTCACGCCGGTATAGACCTCATGGGTTCTGCCGGAAAGCAGCCGAAGCATACGTTTGGCATCCTCCTCGTCCGCGGGCTTGCCAAGGATCTTATTATCACATGCCACAATGGTGTCCGCACCGATGACAAGGATTGACGCATCCGTTCCGCTCTCCTTTGCCTGCGGCATGGCAAGGACTGCTTCCGCCTTTTGTCCGGAAAGCTCCTGCACAACCTCACCGGGCAATGTGGCAGTGACACGCTCCTCCACATTGCTCACCATCACCTCAAATTCCATTCCAATCTGCGCCAAGAGCTCTCGCCTGCGAGGAGAGGCCGACGCAAGTATGATTCTCGTTTTCTTCATCTTCAAACTTATACTCCCATATCAATACTGCAAGCCGTATTCAGCCAAACAGGTGGATTAGCATCATATAACAAGCTGTTCCACTGACAATGCTGATCAAAGTATTCTTTTTCCAAAGATGTAAAACCGCCACTAATAATACAGCGAGAACCGCAGGGATTCCAAAAGGCGCACTCGTGAAGGAAATATCCTTTAGGCAATACACCACCAGCATTCCCATGATCGCATAGGGAAGAACTTTTCCGAAATAATCAATATAGGCAGGTGTCTCTCCCTTGCTGAATATGATAAATGGAATGACTCTCAATAAAAATGTCACACCCGCCATAATCCCGATTGCAATCATCGCATAACTATTCCCGTTCATTTCACTTCTCCTCTTTTGTCTCCAAACGCCCGCGGAGCGACATTAAAGCTACCATAATAATCACCATTGCTGGAATCAGGAAATTCGCGCTTCCAAAAATCATCAGACAAATGACAGAAGCCCCCACTCCAATCAGCGCGGGGCGGTGTTCCTTCGTATTGGACCATTGCTCGATAAAAATTGTCACAAACAAAGCGGTCATGACAAAGTCAATTCCTGTCGTGTCGAAAGTAAGTGCGGCGCCGAGCAGGGAGCCCAAGACGCTGCCCGTAATCCAATAAATATGGTCAAAGAAGGATACCAGCAAATAGTATTGATGGGGCTCCACCCCTTCCGGAACGCTATCCGTACAAACCAGAGAATATGTCTCATCCGTTAATGCGTGCATCAAATAGATTTTCTTGAACCCAGTCCCCTCATATCGCTTAATCATGGAGATGCCGTAAAACAGATGTCTTGCGTTGATCATCAAGGAGGTCAATGCAATGGAGATAAACGAGACTCCACTGGCAATCAGGGAAACACCCACATACTGCAGGGCCCCCGCAAAGATAAAGACACTCATGGCAAATGCCCACCACACACCGTAGCCACTTTCCCTCAGAAGAAGCCCGAAGCCCATTCCAAGTACAATATATCCCGCCATCACCGGCAGCGTTTTGACCAACGCCGTCTTTAGTAATTTCATGTTCATGATAAAGTCCTCTCTATTCGTGTCGCTCCGCCGGCGTAAAGATGCGCTTCTGCTCGTCACTGCCCGCCGCTGCCGCCTTAGCCCTCGCGGTAGCCTCCTTGGCAAACTGTGCCTGTGCGCTGACAGCCTTTTTCCCTCTCTTGTCCACTTTCTCATAGGTGCCGTCAGGCTTTAACACAGAAGCCTTCATGGTATCCGCCAACTGCACCTCCAAAATATGCCAAAGCTCTTCTTTCAGCCGCGCTTCCTCCACCGGGAACAGGATTTCCACCCGTCGTTCCAGATTTCTGGGCATCCAATCCGCGCTTCCACAGTAATATTCCGGGTTACCATCATTTTCAAAGTAAAATATCCGGCTGTGCTCCAAGAAAGTCCCCACAATGGAGCGCACGGTAATATTCTCGCTTACCCCGGGGATTCCCGTCCTCAGACAGCAGATACCCCGCACAATCAAATCAATACGAACACCTGCCGCGCTGGCCTCGTAGAGCGCCGCAATGATATCCCTGTCACAGAGAGAATTCATTTTGGCGATAATATGGGCGGGATGCCCCTCCTGTGCGTACTTTTGCTCCCTTTGGATCAGATAAAGGAATTTATCCTTCAGCCACAGAGGCGCCAGAGACAGCTTGTTCCAAAGAAGCGGCTCCGAGTAGCCGGACAGCATGTTAAAGACTGCCGTGGCATCCTCGCCGATAGGCTCGGAACAGGTAAACAGTCCCATATCCGTGTATAGTTTAGCAGTAGCGTCATTATAATTGCCGGTGCCCAGATGGACATACCGCTGTATGCCGTCCTCCTCCCTGCGCACCACCAGAGTAATCTTAGAGTGAGTCTTTAATCCCACCAGACCATAAATCACATGACACCCCGCTTTTTCCAGCATTCTCGCCCATACGATATTGTTCTCCTCGTCAAAACGGGCTTTCAACTCCACCAGCACCGTCACCTGTTTACCGTTCTCCGCCGCCTGGGCCAATGCCGCGATAATCGGTGAATTGCCGCTGACGCGGTACAAGGTCTGCTTGATTGCCAGCACTTGAGGGTCTGTCGCCGCCTGGCGGATGAAATTCACCACCGGGGTGAAAGTCTGGTAGGGATGATGGAGCAAAATATCCCCTTTGCGTATCTCATCAAATAAATTACACCCGGTTGGCAATTCTGGCACCGCCTTGGGCTCGTATTTAGGAGCCTTAAGATTCTCATAGCCCTCCAGACCATACAGCTTCATCAGCACTGTCAAATCCAGCGGTCCATCAATGGTATAGATATTTTCCTCCTCCACATTCAGCTCTTTCTTCAGAAACTTCAGGAGGCGTTTGTCAGTGCCGGCGCCTACTTCCAGACGGATTGCCTCGCCCCACTGGCGTTTCTTTAACTGTCTCTCTATCTCTTTGAGCAGATCCGCTGCCTCGTCCTCCTCGATGGTAAGATCCGCGTTGCGCATGATGCGGAAGGGATGGGCACTGATAATATCATAATTTAGGAAAAGTTTACTGATGTTGCGCTCTATAATCTCCTCCAGAAAGATCACCCTGCGTTTCCCATCCCGCCGGGGAAGCTCAACAATACGGTTGAGCAGGCTTGGAACCTGAACCGTCGCGAATTCCAGATCCTTATCACTGTCCTTGCCCCTCACCATTGCCCCAATATTCAAGGTTTTATTGCGAATCAGCGGGAAAGGTCTGGAGGAATCCACCGCCATGGGAGTCAACACGGGATATACATTTTCCTGAAAATACTGGTCGATAAACTCTCCCTCCTCCTTGGTGAGCTGCTCATGACTCCTGACCACCGTGAGCCCGTTCTGCACCAAAGAGGGGAACAGAGAGCGATTGTATGTGGAATACTGCAAATCCACCAGCTCATGGATTGCCGTGGACAGCGCCTTCAACTGCTGCATGGGTGTCATGCCGGAGATATCCTTCTTTTCATAGCCGGCATTGACCATATCCTTTAGGGAAGCCACACGGATCATGAAGAATTCATCCAGATTGGATGCCGTGATGCTTAGGAATTTCAGCCGCTCAAAAAGGGGATTCGACTTATCCCTCGCCTCCGCCAAAACCCTGTGGTTAAACAGAATCCAGCTTAGCTCCCTGTTGGTGTAATATTTTGCATCTGTAAACTTGATTTTTCCTTCCTTGCCAGACTCCTTGCTATTCTCCTTCATAGAGATAACCTCCCATATATAAAATCTTTCTGTGTCAGAATTCCTTGCGCTGTTTCAGTACCGGCATGATGCCGAACACTTCGTGGAAAAATTCCGCCCGAGAGTCGAAGAAACCGCTCTCCAGTGTAAGATCCTCCATGGTGTCCGCGTGCAGGATCAGCCGGTTGTCTTTCAACACCGCCTTCATGCCCTTCAGCTTCTGCTTGTGGCTGCGATCCATACTGGCGGCAAGCCGCAGGATGGCGGTGAGCTTCACAATCAAAAGATAAGTCTTCTCGCCCATGAGCTGGTTGTCCACAGACTGTTTATACGGATCCAAGTGACTGTGATTAAAACGCACAATATTTGCCACAATCTCCCGCTCTTTATGGGAAAGCCCTATAATCTCCGTCGCCATAACAATATCGTAGGAGGTCTCCCCGATGTTCACAAGGCTGATATATTTGCCGCAGTCGTGTAAAATCGCGGCGAGCCGAAGATACAGCCGCTCCCGCTTGCCCAGTCCGTGAACCTTTTTCATGCTGTCAAAGACCGTGGTGACAATGGTTTCCAAGGTCTCCGCTCTCTTGCGGCTGCCCATAAAACGCTTGCTGATATTCATTGCACATGCAATAATATCCTGCTCAAAATCATGCTCCTCCTGGAACATCTTGATACTCTCGCCATACTCATAAGCAATCCCGTCACAGAGGGTCACCCCGGGTGCCCATATTTTCTCCGCTTCCATGCACTCCGCGATACGTCTGGTCAGGATGGCGCTGATAAAGACAAGGGGCACTTTTTCCTCCATGATATCCAGCCTTCGGGCAATCTCTATCTGACTGCCTGTGCGCAGAAAATGCATGAGTTCCTCAAAATCCGCCGATTTGATGGTGGCATCGTCGCCCCTGTGCCGCACATGCTTCACCGCCCAGGGGGAAATATAATCATCAATAATGATGATATTCTGAATCTCCCTGTCTTTGAGATAAAGCTTCTTGTACGAGGACAGCTGCGCCAACACCATCTCATCCACCACCATCTCCATACGGGAGGGCGCCACCTTCAACTGATGCACAATCTCCTGAATGCGAAGCACTCCCAGACGAAGGTTCTGGGTAGACACAAGGGTATCATTGTCAAACAGGGACAATTGGATGCTCCCGCCGCCGATATCCACGATGGCCGTTTTCTCCTCGATAATATGCCGAAAGCTCTCACCTTTGGAGGCAATGGATTTATAATCCAAAAAACGCTGCTCGGAATTGCCCAAAACCTCGATTTTCAAGCCTGTCCGCTGGGAAATCTGGTCAAGAATGATCGCGGAATTGTCCGACTCCCGAATGGCACTGGTGGCATATGCTTTACAGGCATCCACCTGATAAGAATCTTTTAAATCCACGTATTCCTTGAGGGTACGGCAGAGCTCGTCCAGCTTATCCGCGCCGATTTTCCCTGTCGTGTATGCGCCTGTTCCCAAATCAAGCCTGCGGCGCACATGGTCAATCTCCCGCATGGTATTTTTGCCGGAGAGCTCAAATATTTTCATGGACAGCTCGTAACTGCCCACATCAATGGCTGCAAAGGTTTTTACGCTCATATTGTTGCCTCCTTGCTTATGTGTGTCTCTCTTGTTACGGCATGCTCATCCGCAGATTGCTTCGCAACCTGCGGATGCGGGCTTGCGCCCTATAGCCCTATGTGTAAATGCGCGGCATTGTGAGCAAGCTCACATGCCTTGCCTTCACACTGTGATCCGCCTGTTACG
>CAMWLG010000058.1 GCA_947175035.1 uncultured Lachnospiraceae bacterium
CGTTGATATCGTATGCTACAATGACGGATGCGGGTAGTTTCTCACGGATGGCTCTTGCGATAGAGCCACCGATTAAGCCCAAGCCGATAAATCCAAAGGTTTGTGTGTTCATAGAATGCCTCATTTCTGATTTGTATCTGTTCTTGTCACTATATCATGTAAATTCATGAAAATCAATAAGGATATCAAAATGCTAACAATAGCCTTGTTTTTTTAATGAAAATTTAGTAAAATAGTCTATAGGGTTTGGAAAGCGGCGATTGAAATCGGAAAATCCCAAAAAGAAGGAAAATTGGAGGGCAACATATGAAAGTTTACACAACTGACAAGATTCGCAATGTAGTACTTTTGGGGCATGGAGGAAGTGGCAAGACCAGTCTTGCGGAGTCCATGGCTTATCTGTCCGGAATCACCTCCCGTATGGGCAAAGTTACTGACGGCAACACGGTGAGTGATTATGGCAAGGAAGAGCAGAAGAGACAGTTTTCTATCAGCACCTCCGTCATTCCCATCGAGTGGGAGGGCTACAAGATCAATGTGATAGATGCCCCGGGATATTTTGATTTCGTGGGTGAGGTAGAAGAGGCGGTCAGCGCCGCCGGCGCCGCCATCATTGTGGTGAACGGCAAGGCGGGAATAGAGGTCGGGACACAGAAAGCATGGGAGCTTTGTGAGAAGTATAAGCTGCCCAGATTTATTTATGTCTCCAACATGGATGTGGACAACGCTTCTTTCCGTCAGGTGGTAGAGGATATGACGGAGCTTTACGGCAAGAAGATGGCACCCTTTCACCTTCCCATTCGTGAGAGCGAGAAATTTGTCGGATATGTAAACGTGATAGCGGAGACCGGTAATCGCTGGCAGGGCAAGGAAGTGGTTCCCTGCGAGATACCAGAGTATAACAAGGCGAATCTGCAGATCTGCCGTGATACATTGATGGAAGCGGTTGCAGAGACCAGCGAGGACTTTATGGAGCGGTACTTCAACGGAGAAACCTTCTCTGAGGCGGAGATCCGCGCTGCGCTGCGCACCAATGTGTGTGATGGCAGTGTGGTTCCCATGACGATGGGATCCAATACACTTTGCCAGGGAATTTACACTTTGCTGGACGATATTATCAAATATATGCCCAGTCCTGAGAATCGTGAAGTTGCCGGTATCAATATGAAGACCAATGAGATTTATCATGCGGACTATGATTTCTCTAAGGCGAAGTCCGCTTATATTTGGAAGACCATCGTGGATCCTTTTATCGGCAAATACTCGTTGATCAAGGTGAATTCCGGCGTGTTGAAGGCGGATGACGTGCTCTATAATGTAGACAAGGATATTGAGGAAAAAATTGGCAAGCTTTATGTGATGCAGGGGAGCAAACCTCTTGAAGTGCCGGAGCTTCATGCCGGTGACATCGGCGCGCTGGCAAAACTGACGGGGGCGCGTACCGGCAACAGTCTGTCAACGAAGGCCACAACCATCAAGTACGGTCAGGCAGAGATTTCCACGCCATACACCTACATGCGTTATAAACCCAAGAACAAGGCGGATGTGGATAAGATTTCCCAAGCATTGCAGAAGATAGGTCATGAGGATTTGACCCTGAAAGTGGTGAATGACTCGGAGAATCGTCAGATGCTTCTCTACGGTATGGGAGATCAGCATTTGGAGATCGTGGTCAGCAAGCTTTTAAATGAATACAAGGTGGAAGTGGAGCTGGCGACTCCCAAGATTGCGTACAAGGAGACCATCAGGAAGAACTCCGACGTGGAATATAAGTACAAGAAGCAGTCCGGCGGGCATGGTCAGTACGGTCATGTAAAAATGCGTTTCTCACCGGCGGATGATTTGGAGGTTCCCTATGTATTCGAGCAGGAGGTTGTGGGCGGCGCCGTGCCTAAGAACTTCTTCCCAGCAGTGGAAAAAGGGCTGCAGGATTCCGTGGTGAGAGGACCTATGGCGGCATACCCGGTGGTGGGTGTGAAGGCGGTTCTCTATGACGGTTCTTATCATCCGGTGGATTCTTCCGAGATGGCGTTTAAGATGGCGACCATTCAGGCGTTCAAGAAGGGATTTATGGAAGCACATCCCGTACTTTTGGAGCCCATTGCATCCCTGAAGGTTACTGTGCCCGATTCCTATACGGGCGATATCATGGGAGACCTGAACAAGAGACGTGGGCGTGTCCTTGGTATGAACCCTACGGCGGGCGGCAAACAGGTCATTGAGGCAGAGATTCCTATGAGCGGATTATTTGGTTATTGTACGGATCTGCGGTCTATGACAGGCGGACGGGGAGAGTATTCTTACGAGTTCGCGCGTTATGAGCAGGCACCTTCCGACGTGCAGGAAAAGGAAGTTGCAGCAAGGGCGGCGAAGGTTGCGGAGAATAACCTTGACGAATAAATAAAAGAAAAAAATTGACAAACAGGAAAAGGTGAGGAGAATATCATGAAAATTCAGGAATTCTGTGATATGAAAAAATTTGAAGAGATTATGGATAATTGGGCGAAAAGTACCGGGCTTGCAACCGTTGCGGTGGGAGCGGACGGGGAGTACATCAGCGAGTGCTATAATTTCACTGACTTTTGTATCAAACTGACAAGAGGGAGCCAGGAGGGATGCAGGCGCTGTGTGAAGAATGACCAGGAGGGGCAGGGAGTTTATCCCTGTCATGCCGGGCTGTATGATTTCGGGATTCCCATTACTTTGGAGGATGGCACGGTGTTGGGCAGCATTATCGGTGGGCAGGTGCTTCCGGGGAAGCCTGACGAGAATAAATTCAGAGCTACGGCAAGGGAGCTTGGAATTGATGAGGAGACATATATTGCCGCGCTTGGAAAAGTAAAGATCAAGACCAAGGAGGAGATCGAGGCGTCCGCCCGTCTTCTTGGGGATGTGATCAACATGTTTGTCCGCACCAGCTATGTTACTTATGTAAATAAGGATTTGCTCGATGGTTTAAAGGAAGGAATTGAGGCGGCTATGATAGAGATTGACTCTGCCAGCGCCAACACGAAGAAAATTTCAGGATTTTCCGGCAAACAGCGGATTTTGGCGCTGAATGCTTCCATTGAGGCTGCAAGAGCCGGCGATGCTGGAAAGGGCTTTGCCGTGGTTGCGAACGAGGTGCAGAAGCTGGCACAGGGAATGGATGCCGCCAGCGCGGAGATCGTTGCCTCGTTGAATAAGACTGCGGAGACAATCCACAAGTTAAATAAGGAAAAAATCTAAAGAGCCCTTTTGAGGAGGAAATTGTAATGGCAGTACCTTATAACCACCATGAGGTGGAGCAGAAATGGCAGAAGATATGGGACGAGGAGAGGGCGTTTAGAACTTCCAATGACTATTCCAAACCTAAATATTATGCGTTGGTAGAGTTTCCCTACCCTTCAGGACAGGGATTGCATGTGGGACATCCCCGCCCGTACACGGCGTTGGATATCGTGGCAAGAAAGCGCAGAATGCAGGGCTATAATGTGTTGTATCCTATGGGTTGGGACGCGTTTGGCCTTCCCACGGAGAATTACGCGATTAAGAATCATATCCATCCAAGGATTGTGACCAAGAATAATGTGGAGCGTTTCAAGGGACAGCTCCATTCGTTGGGGTATTCCTTTGACTGGGAGCGGGAGATTAATACCACGGATTCCGAATACTATAAATGGACACAGTGGATTTTCCTAAAGCTCTTTAATGCCGGATTGGCGTATAAGTCTGAGATGCCTATTAACTGGTGTACTTCCTGCAAGGTTGGTCTTGCAAACGAGGAGGTGGTAAACGGCGTCTGCGAGCGCTGTGGCTCCGAGGTTGTGCGGAAGGTAAAGAGTCAGTGGATGTTAAAGATTACCGAATATGCGGACAAGCTGATTCAGGGCTTGGATACGGTGGATTATATTGAGCGCGTGAAGGTTTCCCAGAAGAATTGGATCGGCAAGTCTCAGGGAGCGGAGGTTGATTTTGCCCTGACCGGTAAGGAGGAGAAGCTGCGTATTTACACCACCAGACCGGATACTTTGTTCGGAGCGACTTACATGGTGGTTTCCCCGGAACATCCCCTGATTGAGAAGTACAAGAATGAAATCAAGAACTATGACGAGCTGGTGGCATACAGGGAACAGGCAGCTAAGAAGTCTGATTTCGAGCGCACGGAGCTTGTGAAGGATAAGACGGGCGTGGAAATCGCAGGGCTGACAGCCACGAATCCCGTCAATAACAAAGAGATTCCCATCTGGATATCCGATTATGTGTTGATGACCTATGGAACCGGAGCCATTATGGCGGTTCCCGCCCATGATGAGAGAGACTGGGATTTTGCCAAGAAGTTTCAGCTTCCTATTATAGAGGTGGTGGCAGGCAGCAAGGTGAGTGTACAGGAGCAGGTTTATACGGATGTTGCTACCGGTACGCTGGTGAATTCTGAATTCCTGAATGGGCTGTCTGTTGCGGATGCAAAGGAGAAAATCATTGCGTTCTTGGAGGAGAAGGGAATTGGCAGCCGCAAGACCAATTATAAGCTTCGCGACTGGGTATTCTCCAGACAGCGTTACTGGGGGGAGCCGATTCCGATTGTGCATTGTGAAAAATGCGGCTTTGTGCCCCTTGACGAGAGCGAGCTGCCGCTGATGCTTCCGGAGGTGGAATCTTACGAGCCCACCGACAATGGAGAATCTCCGCTGGCGGCCATGACGGATTGGGTGAATACCACTTGTCCTCATTGTGGCGGACCTGCCAAGCGGGAGACCGATACCATGCCCCAATGGGCAGGGTCTTCATGGTATTTCCTGCGCTACACGGATCCTGACAACAAGGAGGCGCTGGCAAGCAAGGAGGCGCTTGAGTATTGGATGCCTGTTGACTGGTACAACGGCGGGATGGAGCACACGACGCTGCATCTGTTGTATTCCAGATTTTGGCATAGATTTCTCTATGACCAGGGCGTGGTTCCCTGTCCTGAGCCTTATCAGAAGCGTACCAGCCATGGTATGATTCTGGGATCCAACGGCGAGAAAATGTCCAAGTCCCGCGGAAATGTGGTCAATCCTGATGATATCGTGCAGGATTACGGCGCAGATACGCTTCGTACCTATGAGATGTTCATCGGGGCGTTTGATCTCTCTGCTGCGTGGAGTGAGGATGGAGTGAAGGGATGCCGCAGGTTCCTTGAGAGGGTGTGGAAGCTTCAGGACATCTTGGTGGATGGCGACGGTTACAGCGCCGACTTGGAGACTAAGATGCACCAGACCATCAAGAAGGTATCAGGAGATTTTGAATGCTTGAAGTATAATACCGCTATCGCGGCAATGATGGCGCTGATCAATGAATTTTATAAGAAAAATGCTGTCACCAGGGGAGAGTATAGAACATTGCTTGTGTTGTTGAACCCTGTGGCACCGCATATCACAGAGGAACTTTGGCAGACAGCCGGTTATGAGGGGAGAATCTATCAAACTACATGGCCTGACTATGATGAAGCCAAGACTGTGGAGAGTACCGTGGAGATTGGCGTGCAGTTAAACGGTAAGATCCGGGCGACAGTTATGGCGTCCAAGGATGCGGACAAGGATGCTGTGATTGCTATGGCGAAGGAAGCGCTGGGAGATAAGTTGACAGGGACGATTGTCAAAGAGATTTATGTGCCAGGGCGGCTGGTAAATATTGTGGCAAAGTAGTGCAAGGTTTCATCCCGCGCGATTTGTCTGTGGAAAACGCCGGCATTCAGGTTGTATGGTAAGCGACTTGAATGCCGGTGTTTTTACGTCAGAACTTGTTACAGATGTCGTCAATTTGGCGCAGTTCTTCTGGGGTGCTGTACTTGCGGATTGCGGCGATGGCTGCTTGAAGTTCCCCAGGGGAGAGGGACAGATGTGCAGCTTTTGCCTCTTTGATCACCGGCATCATCATCATGAGCATTTCTTTTTGGCTTTTCATGGGGCCTGCAGCCTGCTTGCGGGCATTCATCTTGTTAAACATTTTGTTTAGAAAGTCCAGCTTTTCCTCCGGTATATTGCGAACCAATTCGTCCTCCATCCACGCGGGACGGTTATTGAAATCTGACATAAGAACTCCTTTCTGTTTAATAACATATGTTAAAAACACATGTTATTTTAATATATGATATTATGTGTTTTCGCTATTGTGAAACATTCCCTGCATCATTTCCATCATTTGGGACATATCCGAGCCGCCCAAAATAGTGTCGAATCCTGGCATCCCGGAGCTTCCATCAAAAATATCGGGTGATATTTCTTGCATCATTTCCAATATTTGCATCATTTCTTGCATATTGTCCAAATTTTGCATCATATTTTTCAAATTTTGCATATTGTCTTTCTCTTGGCCCGTACAAAAGGGGAGCATTTCATCCAACAGTTCACTAATGCCTCCACAGGGGCGGCTTAGACCGGAGGATACCGGCATGGAAGCGAAAGGGTGATTTTGAAAAAAATTCAGGGTGTACTGCAGCTCCATGAATTTGATATAGACAGCCATTTTGCCTTGGACGGAAGGCTCCAGATAGCTTAGAAGGAGTTTTAGCATCTGAATGTGGTTTGTGGTAAACAGAGTATCAAAGGCTGTCACTCTGTCCGGACGATTGCTTTCCATGGAGCCCTCCTGTGTCATTAGCTTTTATGTATTTTATGCGCTGTTCCATTAAAAAATTTCCACCTGTGCGGTTGGATGCCCAAGGAGCATCCAACCTACATGAAAAACAGGCCCCCTTAGGGAGCCTGTCGTGGATGACTGCCGATTAGCAGCCACAGGAATTGCAACCATTGTTGCAGGTGTCACAGCCACAGCCATTGCTGTTGTTGCCGCAGAGAGAGCTGAACAGAAGAATCCAGATCAGCCAATCACAACAACTGTTATTGTTTCCGCCAAACAGACTGATGCCGTTGCCATTGCCGCAGCCACAGCCATTGTTGTTGCCGCCGCAGAAGAGCAATAACAGGATGATCCACATGCAGCTATTGCCACCACCAAAGAGACTAGTATTGTTGCCGCATCCGCAGCCGCAATTGCCAGAAGTCAAATTGCTCATGATTGTTTGCCTCCATACAAGAGTTTTGTTTATGGTGTATTGTATGCGCCTTGGCATGTCTGTGTTTCCGGATTTTGGAAGGAAAATGGGAATAGTTTATATAAAATTAATGATACAAGATGTAGAAAAACACTTGCATAAATTTTTGTATATAGTAAAATAGTAATGTAGAATACTGGGTTAGTGTGGGTGAGTAGGGACGGCTATGGCACAGAAAGAATACATAGTGGAAGACCGCAGCTTTCGCACGGAGGCGGATTACAAACGGGCTCTGCGTGACAAGGCAACCATGGATAAGCTCCGAAAAGAGTCTGCCGGATATACGGATGTGGAGTTGGAGAATCTTCTGAATGCAGTGCATGGCGGCAAATATCAATTTTATACGCTTTTGGGGCAGGATTTTGAGGATGAGCTGGCGGAGCGGGTAAAACAAATGAGACGCCGGGGAGATGACGGTCGAAAAAAGGGAAATTTTTCCAAGGGAAAAATCTCTTCGGGGAAGAAATCCTCCGCTGGGAGCGGGAAAACGTCGCAGAAAGGCAGGGAACCCGCTGTGCATGTATCGGAGGAGGCTGTGCAGCTGGCACTCAAGAACCAGGAGCTGCGCAGGAGATGGACCGTTCTGGTGTGTATGGCGGTAGCGGTGGTGTGTCTGGGATATTTTGGCGCATATGTTTACTTCGGCAGCCGCACCGACAGTAATTATGAATCGCTTGCGGCCTTGAAAGATAAGCCCGTATTGCCCGCCAGGAACACGGCGGGTGAGGAAGTAGTGATTCATTACGTCAACGAGGAAGAACGCGAGATCCCGGAGGTGCTGGATAAATACAAAAATTTATTAAATAAGAACAAAAAGCTAATCGGATGGGTAAAAATTGACGATACAAAAATAGATTACCCTGTAATGCAGACTTCCGACAATGAGTATTATTTGAACCATAATATAGATCAGGGATATGATAATAATGGGTCTATTTTCATGGATAAGGATTGTGATGTGATTGGGCCGAGTACGAACCTGATTCTCTATGGACATCATATGAAAAGTGGAAAAATGTTCGGGGGGCTTGATAAATATCAGGATGAGGAGTATTATAAGAATCATAAGTACATAGATTTTGACACGATTTATGAAGAGGGCATTTATCAGGTAATGTATGTTTTTCGCTCAAGAGTTTACAGCGAGGACGAGGTTGTGTTCAAATATTACCGGTTTATAGATGCGGTCAGCGAGATTGAGTTTAATTCTAATATGAATGAAATGGCGGCGATTTCCCTGTATGACACAGGGGTTACGGCAAGTTATGGAGACCGGCTTTTGACGCTCTCCACCTGTGATTATCAGGAAAAAAACGGTCGGTTCGTCGTAGTTGCAAAAAAGGTATCAGAAAAGGAGTAAGGAAATGGCAAAGGAGCTTAAGAAGAAGGGCAGAAGACTTAAAAGGACAGTCAGAAAAACATTGGGAACCATATGTCTGATCACGGCGATCTTAATTGCGTCAATTCCCACAGAGGGGCTGAAGCATGTGGCGGCGGATGATTCCACTTTGACGAAGCTGCCGGGGAGTGAGATTAAGAAAATTGCCACCGAGGATTCGAGGATTCCGGATTTGTCAGATGGAAAAAAATATCCTAATTTGGAGATTTATGATTCCGGCAACGGTTTTAAGTTTGCGTTTATTCCGACAGAGGGTAATGAATATCAGGCGGTTATCGTGGGCTTTAACTATAGTGCTGCAGAGGGGACGGATACGATGCAGGGCGATAGGATGATCATCCCTGGCACTTTTGACGCATATTTGAACTATTCTCCTAATGTTGGTACGTTAAACTATGCTGCAGTGAGCCGTGACGGTAGATTTCTGTTCTATGAATCTAAGCCTGGAATCCCTGCGGTGGAAGAGGTAGTTAGTGGCGGAGATGTTATTGTGGAAGGGAAGCCTGCGGTACCTGCGGAATACAGCACTTGTCTGTATGATACGATCAATGTGTGGGGCTCGCTGGCTGATGAGGATTTGTATTTTTATTTGACAGATAATTCCAAGCCGGGAACCGATGAAACTAAACCGGGATATGGTGAACATAATCCTATTAAGGTTAGTGAAGCCGATAATTATCCGGGTGTGTTAAGCAATGACAAGATGCGTATCAGAGCCGTGCCGGTGCACTATGTTGGTAATCATTACGCAGAGGAAATAGGGGACGGCTCTGGGAAATATAATGTGATAGCGACATCCAAGGATCATACAATCTTCGGTAATAGTGGAAACGTGGATACTTTGGTGATGCCGGAAAGCTTGTACGGTATCGGGGATTATGGCTTCTATGAATTTGGCAGTGTAAAGAAAATCGAGTTGAAAACTAATTTGGCTTACATTGGCGATTATGCCTTTGCGGGATGCAGAGCCATGACATCCTTTGATCTGCCTGGGAACACAAGACTTCAGGTGATTGGTGAGCATGCTTTTGAGAACTGCCAATCCTTGGACACCTTCAATGTACCCAATAATGTAAAAGCAATCGGAGATGCGGCTTTTAAAGGCTGTTCGGGGGCAACAACAGGACTTCGCACGATCAATTTCAGGGCGAAAGAGACCCCCAACCTGACCCAAATAGGCTGTGATATGTTTGTGGGCTGTAGTAAGCTTACTTCCGTGACTTTCCCTGCAAGTCTGGAAGAGAATGTGGACATCAGTAATTTTGAAGGCTGTGAAAGCTTGGAGTTTATTGCTATGTGGTCTGCTGCTGCAAAGATCACCGAGGGGGCAAAGTCTTCCTTTGGCTATGATGATTTCAAGTATCAAAACAGTATGAGTTCTGTGGAGAACGTAAGAGGAACCTTCTATTTCGAGGGTCCCACTCTGGAAGATAAACCGTCCGTTTTCCATCAGATGGCTATGGAGAATGAGTTTGCTTTCAGTTACTTGAACAATAATATGGATAAACGCGGTATCTATGAGCTGACGACATCTGTGGATGGCTTGAAGGCGACTTATCGTGTGAGCGGTCCGGAGCATGCTCAGGGTGCCAACAAGCTGATTGGTCATAAGCTTGACAAGGGTATTGAGAAGATTTCCTTGCCCAAATATATTGGACCACAGACAATCTCGGCGATTTCCTCTGGAGTGTTCCAGGATTACTGTGCTGTAAAGCAGTTGATTATTCCTTCCACTGTCAGATCGATTGAGGCAAATGCTTTCATGGGTTGTCATAATTTGGAATATGTGTTGTTTGAAGAACCCACAGGGCTGCAGATTGCGGATGGAGCGTTTAAGACACAGCAGATAGATAAGTCAAACTCCAATCACTCAGCATCATGTCCTAGCAGTATTGATGGTAATAAAAATCCGGAGCTGACCTTTGTGTGCCCGGTTTCCAATGCATCTGGTCCCTTTGTGTATGCTATGAAGGAGACAAATAATATCAACGTTGGAACACAGAATCCTTCCTACATCACTGTATTTAGCGGCTGGCCTGATGGGTTGGTGGTGAAGTATGATTTTGAAAATCATAGAAGTATGCTGCTTGATTATTTGAGTTGGAGCGACTTGAGTGATTCCTATAACTCTAATATGTATAAAATATATAAGGCTCTTGACGAAGAATTAGCTGAAGATTATAGGAATGCTATGGCGAACGCTGCTTCCCAAAAGGGTGGTGGCGAAGGTTATGATAGAGAGGCTTGGAATAGCTATATAAACATTGTTCTGCCCGATGGTATTCAAAGTATTAGAGAAGGTTTGTTCCAAGAGAACGAGACCGATGAAGGTGTATTGAATGGATTGCCTAAAAATACTTACAAGACCTTGAGGGCATCCGGGTTAAAAAATATAGCAGGGCATGACAGCTCGACCACAGAAGATGATACTTCAGGAAATGTGCCTATAGAAGAGAGGATGGGAGGCTGCTTTGCGGGCTGTACCACCTTTGGAAGTATCATATTGACAGACGCAACAGAAAACATTGGTGATTACGCATTCAACGGATGCGAGAATCTTACAGAGGTAGTCCTTCCCAGCACGGTGTCAAAGATCGGACAGATTCCTTTCACCGGTTGTAAGAACTTGTCTCATGTAAGTTTCCAGAGCAATGAGTTCTATACCTGTGATGAGTCCATTATCTATAAACTTGACACCAGCGGCAGCAAGGTGGAGGTTGTGGAGTATTTGCAGGGACGCCCTAATCCCAATGTGAATGTGGCTGAGCTTGCGGGTGTCAAGTCGATTGCACCAGAAGCCTTTGCAAACACCGGGGTGACCAGTGTGGATATGACGGGAGCGTATTTGACAGTGATTCCCGAGCATGCGTTCCAGAATTGTCCGGCGTTGAAGAGCGTGTATCTGCCGAACACAATTTATGAGTTGAAGTCTGAGGCATTTACGGGATGTCCTGCCATGACAGCGATAGAGCTTCCTACTACCAATATGAGGATTGAAAGCGACGCTTTTGACACATCAGGCGTGAACAGACCTGACGGTTTGGTGTTCTATTGTAGTGAGGGAAGTGATCCGTATATATATGCAACTGCTAACGGATTTAAGACGGCACTGATACTGCCTAGATTTAAGGCTAAATTTGAAGACTGGGATGGAACAGTGCTTAAGGAAGAGTATGTGGAGCAGGGTAGAGCGGCGACACCGCCGGCTGATCCTTCGAGAACCGGGTATCGTTTCACTGGATGGAACAAGGATTACTCTGCAATTGTGGCGGATACCACAATCACAGCATTGTATGATAAGATAGGCGATCATGACTTTGATGTTGAAGTTACCTTCTATGATGAGGATTTCGACACGGTGCTTTATACCCGTATGGTGACACCTGGCAACAAGGTGGATCTTCCTCCTGACCCTAAGAAGGACGGCTATATGTTCATTGGGTGGGAAGGTTCCAACAGTCAAGGCTCAGTGAAGGTAGATGACCTTATCACAGAGAAGACGAACTTTAAGGCGGTATATGAGAAATTAGATGGTAAAATACCGGTGAGGTTTATTGACTCCTATGACAATAGTGTAGTGAATGCATATACGCTGAATCCGGGGGATGCTCCTATTGTGCCCGGACTGCCTACAAGAGAAGGCATTACTTACACCAAATGGTTCCCAGATATTCCGGAAAAGATTACGACCGCCCAAGATTTTATCGCTTTGTATGTGACTGGTAGCGGTAGTGGCACTGGCAATGGAGATAACCAAGGCGGCAATGGTAACCAAGGCGGCAATGGAGATAACCAAGGTGGTAATGGCTCTGGCAGCGGTGACGAAGATCCCACAGTCACCAGTAAGCTCTATACCTTGACTGTGAAGGATGGTAGTGGTTCCGGCAGTTACGTAGCAGGTTCCCAGCCCATTGTCATAGCGAACAATCCTGCCAACGGCTACGAGTTCAGTCATTGGACCATTGACCCTGCAGACACCAAGATTGCCAGCACGGTATTGTCTGCAACGGTGATCACCATGCCTGAGGGCAATGTCACCGTGACCGCTCATTTCAAGGTAAAGACAGGTTCCAGCTCGGGGAGCGGGTCTGTCAGCGGCAATAATTCCAATCGTCCTAATGGTGGTTCCAATATTTTGAGCAGTGGGACGACAGTGGTGATTGACAAGAACGGACTTTCCAATACAGGTGTTGTTTCTGCAACTGTAAAAGGGTCTTCTGATAACTTTACGATTAAGGTTACAGAGAGTTCTGCTGCATCAGAAGCGGTAGTGAAGGCACTTAAGGCGGAGTACGGGGATATCAGCAATATCAAGTATTTCCCTATGGATATCTCTTTGTATGATTCCACGGGTACTAAGAAGATTACTGATACCACGGGATTGTCGATTACCATCACCTTGCCCTTGCCCGATTCACTGGCTTCTTATGCGGGGAACAATCAGGTGGCAGGCGTGGTGAATGACAGACTTGATAAGCTTTCACCCAGATTTACCACAATTGATAGAGTAGCATGTGTTACCTTTACGGCAGAGCATTTCTCACCCTATGTGATTTACGTGGAGACAGATAATCTGGCCAAGGGTCAGGTGGTGGACAGCACTCCTAAGACTGGTGATGGCATTCATCCCAAGTGGTTCCTGTCCATAGGTCTTGCCTGTGTAGCAATGGTATTATTTATGAAGAAAGATAAGCGCACTCTGCAGAAAGCCAGAGTTGCGTAGAGGAAGAGAAGCATGAGGAAAAAGCGTTTATTTGGTGCATTGTTAATGATTATGGCACTTATTGTAATGCTGCTTCCTGCGGCGGAGGCAGATGCGGAGACGACTGCCTCCGATTTCGTTATCAAGGATGGAAAGCTTGAAAACTATAAGGGAAAGGATGTCAATGTCACTATCCCTGATGATGTAAAAACGATTGGTGCAAAGGCCTTTGCGGGCAACACCACCATAGAGAAGATTACTCTGTCGGATTCTGTGAAACAGATTGAAGCTTATGCTTTTGAAGGCTGTGAGAAGCTGCGGACAGTGGAGCTGGGCAAGGGTTTGACCAAGATAGACGACTATGCATTTGCCAACTGTGAAGGGCTGGCGACCATGGATATTCCGTCTAATGTGCGTACGATCGGTACGGAAGCATTTGCTGATTGTGAGCGGTTTGAGTCTATTACCATTCCGCCGGAGGTGACCAGTATCAAGGAGGATGCCTTTGCCAGAGATTATCTTCTGAATATTTATAGTGAGGGCGGGAGTTATGCCGCCAGATATGCCGTGAATTTCTATACGACACAGAGGAATTTTGTGGTCAAGAGCGGAAGACTTGAGGAATACAAGGGGACAGATACCAAGGTGACTGTTCCTAAGGATGTGGAGATTATCGGCGCGGATGCCTTTGCGAACAACACAACAGTTGAGAAAATTACACTTCCGGATTCTGTGAAACAGATTGAGGCATATGCTTTCTGGGGCTGTGAGAATCTAAGGACGGTGGAGTTAGGCAAGGGCTTGAAACAGATTGATGATTATGCCTTTACCAATTGCAGCGGGTTGGAGGAGATGACGATTCCATCCAATGTGCGCAGCATTGGGATTCAGGCGTTTTCAGATTGCAATACATTGAAGAATATTACCATTCCGCCGCAAGTGATCAGTATCAAGGAGGATGCCTTTGACAGGGATTATCTTTTGAATATTCGTTGTGAGACGGGGAGCTATGCGGACAAATATGCGCAGGAGTTCTACGAGCGGCAGAAGGATATGCCTGTCTATGGCGATGTCACGCCGGACAGACCGGAGGTTCCTGCGGATGGCGTGTATTCAGGGGATCCTTATCCCACGGATGGCAATGCTCAGACCGGAACTGACAGCACAGCGAATGATTATAACCTTGGAGAGCTGTTGGGAAGCACCAAGGTGGTTGGTAATCAGGCTATGGTATTTATGCACAATTCAGGGCTGCCCGTGTTGGGAGGGACAGATTCCAGTCTGTCCGGGACAGAGAGCGGAGCTACAGGTAATGCGGGAGAGCCGTGGAAGATCAGTGAACGGACACATTACCGTGATGAGCAATACACGAATGGCACAGTGGGAGAGGATATTCGGGAGATAGGCAGGTTTGCCTACGCCAGAAGCGGGTTGAAGAATATCACCCTGCCTGAAGGGCTTGAGAAGATTGAATATGCCGCTTTCTATCACTGTGATGACTTGGCGGCTGTGGAGCTTCCTGAGAGTGTTACTGCGGTGGAGGCCAAAGCATTCGCCCACACTGCATGGGTTAAGAATTTCCTGAACGGCAATGACGAGACAGAGGGGGATTTCCTGATCAGCGGCGGGGTTTTGGTTGCTTACAGGGGAGATTCCGAGGAAGTGACTGTGCCAGAGGGTGTACGTGTGATTGCGGGTGAGGCATTTATGGATCATAATGAAATACACAAGCTCAGTGTACCTGAGTCCGTGCAGTTTGTGGATGATAACGCGTTTATCGGCTGCAATCCGGAGGAGATAGAGTATGGCGGAGTGCCTTTTGCAGATCTGCTCTCGGATCTGCTGGTGGAAGAGCAGATAAATCTTGGGGCTCTAAACACCGCGCCAAAAACAATTGAAAAGTCCAGTGTCGGGCTTCTGTCCACAGCTTCTACAGGTTCCCCTATCGCATGGCTTATCGCTGGCGCCATGTTCCTGTCAGGAGGCGTCTGCATCCTTCAGAAAGCCAGATAGATTGACATTTATCATTATAAATATTGGGGCTGTTGTACTAACTCACTTAGTACGACAGCCCTACATTTATTCCACTAAAAACTATTGACATATAATGCATAATTGTATACAATTATGCGAGATGAACAAATTGAGGTAGACTATGGATGAACAATGATTACAAGGCAGCTTGGAAATCATTGGAGAGGAGGTACGGCCCATGAGAGAGGAAGAGGCATTTCAGAATCGTCCGGTCACAATGAACAGCAAAAACAATCTTCTTGAGATAGAAGAACATATGTATATTTTGGATGATGTGGAGAAGCCGAATGTGTTTCGCAACATGTTCCCTTATTCCGAGATTCCAAAGATTCCGTTCAATGACAGAATTGTGCCGCATAATATGCCCAAGGAGATCTGGATCACGGATACGACCTTCCGTGACGGACAGCAGTCCCGGGCGCCGTACACCACGGAGCAGATTGTGACAATCTACGATTATCTGCACAAACTGGGCGGACCCAACGGTATGATCCGTGCCAGCGAGTTCTTTCTGTATAGCAAGAAAGACAGGGACGCAGTTTATAAATGTATGGAGAGAGGATATCAGTTTCCAGAGGTCACCAGTTGGATTCGTGCCAGCAAGGAGGACTTTAAGCTGGTCAAGGAGATCGGCATGAAGGAGACAGGGATTCTGGTGAGCTGTTCTGACTACCATATTTTCCTGAAGCTGAAAATGACCAGACGTCAGGCCATGGATCATTATCTCAGCGTCATTAAGGATTGCCTGGAAGAGGGAATCAGTCCCAGATGCCATTTGGAGGATATCACCAGGGCGGACATTTATGGTTATGTGGTGCCGTTTTGTCTGGAGTTGATGAAACTCATGGAGCAGTACAAGATTCCCATTAAGATTCGGGCTTGCGATACCATGGGCTATGGGGTGAATTATCCCGGCGCGGTGATTCCCAGAAGCGTGCAGGGTATTATTTATGCCATACACACTCATGCGGGAGTGCCCCATGATCTGATTGAGTGGCACGGGCACAATGATTTTTATAAAGCGGTGGTCAATTCCACTACGGCATGGCTCTACGGCTGCGCCGGAGTCAACACTTCCCTGTTTGGCATCGGTGAGAGAACAGGTAACACACCGCTGGAAGCGATGGTTTTCGAGTATGCACAGCTCAAGGGTGATCTGAACGGTATGGACACGACGGTGATCACGGAGCTTGCCGAATATTATGAGAAAGAGATTGGCTACACGGTGCCTTCCCGCACACCTTTTGTGGGCAAGAATTTTAACGTCACCAGAGCGGGAATCCATGCGGATGGGCTCTTGAAAAATGAAGAGATCTACAATATTTTTGATACAGATAAATTCCTGAACCGACCCGTACTCTGCGCGGTATCTAACACCTCCGGTCTGGCGGGAATCGCGCACTGGCTCAACACTTATTATAAGCTCAAGGGAGACGAGCAGGTAAGCAAGACCTCCGAGCTTGTCCGGGAAATTAAGAATTGGGTGGACGAGGAGTACGCGGGGGGACGTGTGACCGTGCTTACTGATGAGGAGATTATTGATTGTGTCCATCGGGTATGTGAACAAATGAACATTCCCTTTCCGGGGACACAGAGCGTATCTGAATAGGAATAATGATCACAGGAGCAAAAAAGGTGGCTAATTATGATGTAAAGCAGGAAGTGACAGACAAGTTCTCTTTGCGGGGGCGCGTCTTTCATAAACTGCGGGATGATATTTTAAGTGGAAAATACGAGGAACACGAGGAATTAAAGGAGGTCGCTATCGGCGAGGAGCTGGGAGTGAGCCGTACTCCCGTGCGTGAGGCGTTTCGGCAGCTTGAATTGGAAGGGCTGATACAAATTATTCCGAACAAGGGAGCTTACGTGACCGGCATCACAGAGAAGGATGTGCAGGATATTTATATGATACGCTCGCTCTTGGAGGGATTGTGCGCCCGCTGGGCGACGGAGCACATCACCAAGGAGCAGATGGAGGAGATGGAGGAAAATATCTACCTCGCCAAGTTCCACGCCCAGAAGGGGCATTTGGATCAGCTCGCCGAGTTGGATAACCGCTTTCATGATATCATGTATGAGGCGTGCAACAGCAAGATGTTGGAGCACCAGCTGAAAGATTTTCACCAATATGTGCTTCGGGTTCGCAAGAAGACCCTGAACAATGCCAACCGCGGTCCCAAGTCCAATGAGGAGCACGAGCAGATTATGGAGGCAATCAAGGCGGGGGATGCGGATCTGGCGGAGAAACTCGCCAACCAGCATATGATCAACGCTTACGAGAATATGGTGCAATCAGGTCTGCACGAGGCATACCAAAAAGAGAAGAGACAGTGAATAATAAAATCAGAAAGGATAAGATTATGGCAAAAATTCAGATGACTACCCCCCTTGTGGAGATGGATGGGGACGAGATGACCCGCATTCTTTGGAAGATGATTAAGGATGAGCTGCTGCTCCCTTATATCGACTTAAAGACAGAGTATTACGATTTGGGGTTAGAGCACCGCAACGAGACAGATGACCAGGTGACGGTGGATTCCGCCAACGCGACATTAAAGTATGGCGTGGCTGTGAAATGTGCCACCATCACGCCCAACGCTGCCAGAATGACAGAGTACAACCTCAAGGAAATGTGGAAGAGCCCCAATGGAACTATTCGTGCGATTTTGGATGGCACGGTGTTCCGCGCTCCTATTTTGGTCAAAGGGATCGTGCCCTATGTGAGCAATTGGACGAAGCCTATCACCATCGCCCGTCATGCGTATGGAGATGTGTATAAGAATACCGAGATCAAGGTTCCCGGCGCGGGCAAGGCGGAGCTGGTGTTCACCGCCGAGGATGGAACCGAGACTAGGGAGTTGATTCATAATTTCACTGGCGCGGGTATCCTTCAGGGGATTCATAACACGGAAAAATCCATTTCCAGCTTTGCGCGGGCATGCTTTAGCTATGCGGTGGACACGAAGCAGGATTTGTGGTTTGCTACCAAAGATACCATCTCCAAGAAATATGATCACACCTTCAAGGATATCTTTCAGGAGATTTATGATGCTGAGTACAAGACAAAATTTGAAGAACTGGGGATTGAGTATTTCTATACATTGATTGATGATGCCGTCGCCCGTGTGATTCGTTCCGAGGGAGGATTTATCTGGGCATGTAAGAATTATGACGGAGATGTGATGTCTGATATGGTTGCCACTGCTTATGGCGATTTGTCCATGATGACTTCTGTGCTGGTCAGCCCCAGCGGGGTGTATGAATATGAGGCGGCGCACGGCACGGTGCAGAGACACTATTATAAGCATTTGAAAGGGGAGGAGACTTCTACCAACTCCATTGCCACGATTTTCGCATGGACAGGAGCGCTTAGAAAGCGGGGCGAGCTGGACAATATTCCAGAGCTTGTCACCTTTGCTGATAAGCTGGAACAGGCATGCATTAAGACCGTGGAGGACGGCAAGATGACCAAGAGCCTGAGCCTGATTTCCACCTGCGAGAAGCCTGTGATTCTGAACAGTCTGGAGTTCATACAGGCGATCAGGCAGACCTTGGATACCTTATTGTAAATTTAGTTGCGAATATTGCATACAGAAAAGATATGTGGGTGCGGACGAATTGTTTGCACCTTCTTTTTTTCAAAAAATTGAACCAATATATCATTCGGGACAATATATCAGTGGAGGGCAAGGGAATCACAACATAGCACGACATGTCGTGATACCATCCCCGAGAGACGTCTTTTAGGTGGAAAGCAAATGACAAGACAAGAACTGGAAAGTTTTATAGCAGAATATGGCAGGGATATCTATTCTTTTTGCTGTTTCCTGACCAGGGACAGGTATGAGGCGGAGGAATTGTATCAAGAGGTGTTCTTGCGCGCTACGACACATCAAGAGCGCATGAATATCCAGGAAAATCCGAAAGGGTATTTGCTGTCTATGGCGCTGCGTCTTTGGAAGGACAGGCAGCGAAAGCTTGCGAGGAGACAGCGCATCGCACCCCGGCAGACCTATGTGGAGGGGTGGGAGCCCGATGCCGGGGAACAGGAGGGAGCAGGGCAATCGGAGAGTTTTTCCCAGAGTGAAGGGCAATTGCCGATGGAGGTGATCCTGCAAAAAGAGATGCAGGCGCAGGTACGACAGGCGGTGGAGGAGCTTCCAGAGAAATATCGGACCGTGGTACTGTTGTACTATATGGAGGAGATGGATATTTCACAGATTGCCCGAATCTTAGGAGTTCCGGGAGGCACGGTAAAAAGCAGACTATTCCAAGCCAGAAAGCAATTAAAGCGAAAATTGGAGTGTATTTATGATGAGTGAAAGATTGGATGACATTTTAAAACAAGCCCTTGCTCCAAAGGAAGAACCGTCAGAGGAGTTGAATCAGCGAATCCTCTGCCGGGTAAAGGAGGAAGAACAGAATATGAAAGATTCAAAGCATTACAGGCGTATTCCGGCAGCCGCCCTCATAGCGGCAATGCTGCTGGGGATGGGAGGCGTTTGCGCGGCAGCGGTGAAGTTCTCCACGCCCGCCGAGGTCACGGAACTGTTGGGGGATAAGAGTCTGACAGTCGCTTTTCTTGGCGAGGATGCCGTGATTGTGAACGAGACCCAGAGTATTGGAGGTTATGATGTGACTTTTATGGGGATTGCATCAGGGAAGGGCATTTCGGACGGAGGCTTTTACCGTAGAGGAAACCTTGTGGATGACAGAAGTTATGTGGTGGTGTCTATAGCGAATTCCGACGATTCACCCATGCCCGAGGTTTCATCGGACGAGTATAACTTAGGGGATTTCTTTGTGTCACCGTTGATTCAGGGCTGTAACCCTGCCTTATACAACGCGATCACCTTTGGCGGCGCCGCTGCCACCGAGGATGTGGTGGACGGGGTTCGGTATCGTATCATGGAATGCGATAATATTGAGATGTTTGCCGACAGGGAATTGTATCTGTGCGTGGTGGATGACACCTTTTACGCAGCGAATGCCTATGCGTATGACGAGGAGAGCGGCAGAATATCCCGCAATGAGAACTATGAAGGATTGAATGCATTATTTTCCATTCCCATAGACGCTTCCAAGGCCGACCCGGAGGCTGCAAAGGCATATCTGGACAGCATGTGGGAGGATGAGGAACCCGTTGAAGATAGTTTGGCAGACGAGACAGAGAGGGTGGAGCAAGCGCTGTATGCGAAGCTGACTCCTGAAAATATTGACGAGTATGCGGTTCCCGTGGAGAGCACCAGAAGAATCCTTGTGATAGATGAGGAGGGGTATATCCGTGATTGGAGCTATGAGGTGGAAGGCCGCGGCAGTAGTGAAGGTGGAATGACCAAGGTGGATTGGTTCTTTAAACATGCTGATCCGGAGCATCCCATGGTGCTAGGCGGATATCACAGCAGTGGTACTTTGGATACCATGGTGATTGAGACATTCACCCTCAATGGGGATGGCACAGTTACTTTTCTGGCTTATATCCCCAAGGAAGATTGATTCTGGCGGGATTGCCGCATCGGGAATTCATTCATGGAAATGGGAGGCTCCGGCTACTGTGCCAGAGTCTCCCATTCTTCATAAAGCTTTTCCAATTCCATGTTGATTTGTTCCTGCTCCTTGCTCAGGTCCTGGAGCTTTAATACTTGTGTGGCAACCTCAGGGTCGGACATTTCCTCGTCAATCCCGGCAAGTCTCGCCTCCAAATCTGCGATTTTCTCCTCGCATTTTTTCAAATCATTTTCCTTCTTGCGCAGTCGTGCCTGTTTTTCTTTGTGGGCTTTCCAGTCCTGTTTGTTGGAGGATTCATTGGATGGAGCGGCATGGTCGGAGCCTGCGGCTGAGGCACCGCTCGGCGTATTCCCATGAACCCCCTTTGTGTCTGATGCTTTCGTCGATATTCCCAGTGCCCCCATCTGTGTATCCCGTTTCTCCAAGTAATAATCGTAATTGCCAATATAGTTGACAAATTGTCCGTCAGTCAAATCCAGGATGCGGTGAGCTGTCCGGTTGATAAAGTAGCGGTCGTGGGAGACGTAGAGCACAGTCCCCTCATAACCATTCAGGGCATCTTCCAAAATTTCTTTGGACAGGATATCAAGATGGTTGGTGGGCTCGTCCAGAATCAGGAAATTCGCCTCGGAGAGCATCAGCTTGGCGAGGGAGACGCGCCCTCGTTCGCCGCCGCTCAAATCCTGAATCTGTTTAAATACCTCTTCCCCTGTGAACAGAAACGCTGCCAGCACATTGCGGATCTGCGTGTTTGTGAGGTAGGGATATTCATCAGAAATCTCGTCAAACAGAGTCTTCTCGCTGTGGAGTACATGGTGTTCCTGATCATAGTAACCAATCTCCACATTGGTGCCAAGGAGAAAGCTTCCCGCGTCCGCGGGAACAATGTCATTTAATATTTTCAGCAGGGTGGTTTTGCCTGTGCCGTTGTCGCCGATAATGGCTACATGCTCCCCCCGTTTGATCTCAAAATTTACATTCTGGAAAAGTCGCTGTGCCCCGAAGGACTTAGATAAGCCCTCCACAGTCAGCACGTCATTTCCGCTGGTGCGGTAGGGTGTGAGAGTAAGCTTCATATCCACACGCTGCTGTGTGGGTTTGTCCAACACTTCGATTTTATTTAGCATCTTCTCGCGGCTCTCGGCCCGCTTGATGGATTTTTCGCGGTTGAAGGATTTTAATTTTTCTATGACCTCCTCCTGATGCTTGATATCGCGTTGCTGGTTCATATAGGCATTCCATGCGGCGGCCCGGAGCTGTTCCTTCTTGACTGCATAATCAGAATAATTTCCCAGAAAGGAGGTGGACTTGTTCTGGTCAATTTCTATGACTTTGGTGGCTATGCGATCCAGGAAAAACCGGTCATGGGACACGATGACCACAGCGCCTTTATAGTTCAACAGATAGGTTTCCAGCCATGCGATAGAATTCAAATCCAAATGATTGGTGGGCTCATCCAGGATGATCATATCCGGTTTTTGCAGCAATAGCTTGCCCAACGCGACGCGGGTCTTTTGACCGCCAGAGAGTGTGGCCACAGGTTTCTCGAATTCATCCTCCGCAAAGCCCAGACCTTTCAGCACCCCTGTAAGTTCACTGCGGTAGACATAACCATCCCCCGTCTCGAACGCGTGGGTCAGATTGGCATATCGCTTCATCAGCTCATCCAGCACCTCACCTTGGGCATGGTGCATGGAATTTTCCGTCTCCCGCATTTTTTGCTCCAATTCCACCAGCTCCTGCTTGACAGAGAGCAGTTCCCCGTAGATGGTGTTGTCGGTGTCCACAGCATCGTCCTGCGCCAGATATCCGAAGGTCTTATCCTTGGCGAAGGTCACAAGTCCCTCGTCGGGTGTAAGCTCTCCCACGATAATGCGAAGCAGGGTAGTCTTGCCCGCACCGTTCACGCCCACGATAGCTGCCTTTTCATTATCTTCAATGTGAAAACTGATATTTTGAAGTATTTGGACTTCCGCAAAAGCCTTTGAAATATTCTGGCAGGAGAGTATCATAATCAGATCCTTCTTTCTAAAATATATACATCCGCAAATGTTCAGAACCATTCGCAAAATGCTGCTGCGCAGCTTCTATTTTGCTCATATTTGGCTCTCGCCAAATGAATTTATAAGAAAAACGCCTTATGAAAGCAAGCTTTCAACGTCGTTTTCTCATAAATTCGCTTGGTTCTGAACAGTTCCACATAATCTTAATAAAGCATATGCGGCCAGTGTTGCTATCTTGACCTAAAATATGTTACAATATTTGTATCTGTTTACAGGAGGACCACACCATTGGAAAGCAACGGAAAAGTCACTGCGGATAGGATATTCGAGAATATCGGGA
>CAMWLG010000059.1 GCA_947175035.1 uncultured Lachnospiraceae bacterium
TGTGTATCGTGTTGTCAACACAGGATAACTGTTACTATATTTATTCTGAAGACAGCCATTTCAATCCGACATGGATGCAGTTTGTGGGTGAATATTTATATCAGGCAAAGAGGACGTCCTAAATGATAAAAAGGACGTCCTCTCATGGTAAAACAGATGTACTCAATAACCAATACACTTAATAGATATATTACCGGTAAAATCATTTGCACCGGTCACTTTTATAGTACTTTTCTTACATGCTTTGATGTTAGGAAGTTTATATGTGTATGAAAGTCCTGTTTTGTCCATTTTGTTAACAAACTTACTTCCACTCAACACTTCACCATTATAGGTTACAACCACCTGTGGCTCAACTCCCGCAGGAACTCTGTAGGTCTTTGTTACACTGTCATAGGTTACTCCTTCACCGATTAGTTCCGCGTTAATAGATGCAGTAGAGTTTAACCGTCCCTTGGCAATTTTAAATGTCTTGGTTAATGTCTTTGTCCCCTCTGTATAATTTCCACCTTCTATTGCGTGTATTTCAATATAAGGCTTAACCTTTCCCGTTATATTTTTAAAATCTCCCACATAAGTAACGGAATAATCTATACCGGGTTTTAATATTCTTTTGCCATCTTTTACAATAAAGGACAAATTATTCTGTTCACGCCCATTATAATATAAAGTAGTGTTTTTCACCTGCAATTTACATTTATTAATGGCTTTGGGGGTTATGGTAAATGGAACCGTTATGGTACCACAATACTCATTACAACCATAAACAACGGCATATCCTATACCCGTTTCAATATTATCTTTATACACTACTTTATAATCTTTTGAGGAAAGCTTTTTGCCATTCCGCGTAACCAAAACCTGAGGTTTTATAGCATTCCCGGTAAATGTATATTCCGTATTTTTAGCAAGCGATGCATTACAATACTCTGCAATATTGATTGCCCCGCTATTCGCAGGCGATAGCATAAAAGTAACACCATTACTCTTTGTACCCGTATAATTCCCTTTTCCGATAATCGTTACAGCTATTTTTGTTTTTGTATTCACGTCTTTCTGTGAAATACTGATATCAAAGTCCTCTCCATAAACAAGCAGCTTTGTACCATCCACTACATTCATAGAGTTACCTACTTCGCCGACAAGTCCCCCTGAAACTCTGAATTCGGGAAGGGCTGCCACCTTAACCTTGCTGATATTTTTCGGATTGATTGTAAAGGTGATTTCCCTCGAGCCGGAATATTCTCCCGTGCCATAAATTTTTACGGTAGCAGTACCTACTTCTAAATTATTCTTATACTCCAGTATATAATCCGCATTTTCCTTCAACGTCGTTTTCTTGCCATTATATACATATTTCACACTCACAGCCGGCTTAATGAATGAGCCTGTATATGTCATATTCGCGCTGGATGCATTTTGAAAGCTTACTATCACATCTTCTGCATTAATAGGATGCCCATTCCAATCCTGAACAAAATCCCAGCCGGCATACAAAGTCATATTTCTTATCACGATATCATTCTCAAAGTCCCACTTCGTAGAATCATCCTGCTTATATAATGACGTATACCATCCTGTGAAAACATATCCATCCTTAAATATTGCGGTCGGCTCCTGAACCTTTTCGCCCTCTGATATTGCCTGTTCAGGAATTGAAGTTTCACATCTGGAATCAAATATGATCTTATGCTTAAGTTTGGGAATCTCCTCCTGCGCCTTTATGACGATATGACAAACGGAACAATGGCTGCCTTGCGTTTTTCCCTCTTCTGTATACGTCGGTGCGACAGCTTGATCGATCACTTCTCTATGTCCAGCCGCCGGTATCACTCTTTGCTTCAAGAAAACCAAATTACAACGAGAACAATGAAGACCTTCTGTCATACCCTCTTCTGTACATGTCGGTTCTATTCTATTATCAATAACTTCTGCATGTCCCAATGCTGGTATTTCCACTGATTCCTGCAGAATTTCTGAACAAACTGAACACCATTTCTTTTCCGTTTTTCCTGCTTCTGTACAGGTTGGCTCTATTCCGTCTTCAACAGTCCACTCATGACTGCATACATATGCAACAAACTTTCTATCATTATTTTGCGCATAGATGTGCGCAGTTGAATTATTCGTCCCATAGATTGTCGCTGTATCAGAAATAGTCATTGCAAAATCATAAATCTCACACTCCGGATTTAAAATGTAGATTTCTGAGAGATTACTACAATTTGCAAAGGCATATGTATCTATCTTTTGAACCGTTGACGGAACAATAACTTTATTTAACTTAACACATCCATTGAATGCATGTGCCCCAATTTCAGATAGCGGTATTGCCAATTTAATCTCTTTCAGTTCGCTACAGTTCAAGAATGCATTATTTCCAATACTCGTTATTTTACCTGATAATACCACATTTTCGAGCGCACTACATCCTTCAAATGTACTCTCGTCTATTACTGATACCTTTGCCGGTATTGTGATGCTGGTCAAACTTTTACAATCTTTAAATGCTGAACTATCTATAAATAGAATATTCTCATCCAAAACAACCTCTGACAGATTGGTGCATCCCGAAAACGTACTCCTCCCTATTTTTGATACCTTTGCCGGTATTGTAATGCTGGTCAAACTTGTACAATCTTTGAATACTGCGCTGTCTATAAATGAAATATTCTCATGCAAAACAACCTCTGACAGGTTGGTACATCCCGAAAACGTACTACCATATAGATATACCACGCCATCAGGTATTGATATTTCTGTTAAGCTGATGCAATCTGAAAACGCATTATAACCTATATAATTAAGTTTATCCGGCAACTCTATATTCTTCAGACTACTGCACCCGCTAAAAGCACTATTACCTATATCTTCAAGACTATCCGGCAATTCTATACTTGTCAGACTGCTGCACCCGGAAAAGACACCGTCCTCCAAAGCTTTTACACTTTTAGGGAGAGTAACATTAACTAAACTGCTACAACTGGAAAAAGCACTGCTTTGTATACGTGTCACACTCTCCGGTATTACTACACTGACTATACCCCCACATCCGTAAAACGTTCTATCTCCAATAGCAGTTACTTCATCAGAAATGAAAACATTTTGCTTTCCTCCCAACCATTTTACCTGTTTCCAGTTTTTTTCATTCACGCTTATATCAATAATCAGGTTTTCATGACAGACGTCAAACGCATTGGAACCTATTTGCGTTACACTAATGGGAATGGACACATTTTCTAAACTTCTACAATCTTGGAACGCACACTCCCCTATACTTGTTACTCCATTCGGAATTGATAAATCTGTAAAGTTTCTACAATTTCCATACGCATATTTTCCAATGCTGATTAAAGATTCCGGAAGTTGAACATTGCTCAGCGATGTGCTATAAAAGGCATAATCTCCTATACTTGTTACTGCATTGGGGATAACTATGTCAGACAAGCTACTACAATATGAAAAAGCATCTTCTTCTATACTTGTTACCGTATCGGGCATATGTATAACAGTCAAATTCTTATCCTTTGAAAACATGCCCTTTTCAATTTTGTCTATTTTACCTAAAATATTTACTTCCTCTAAATCACGGCAATTTGCGAAAGCATATCCTCCAATAGACACAACATTTTGGGGGATTGTTACCTTGGATAGAATATCGCAATACATAAAAGCGTTTTCACCTATCTCTGTAACACTTTCAGGAATAGAAATTTCTTTCATCCCACTACATCCGTGAAAAGCATCGTTACCAATAGAGGTAACCGAATTTGGTATTGACACACTACGTAAACAGTTGCAAGATTTAAATGAATCGGCTTCAATACTTGTCACATCATCTAAAATCGTTACATTGTAATTTGTAATTACATCTTTCAACGATTTTACGAGTTCATAATTGTTTGCGCCAATTGTAATATCAAGCTTGATGCCAGTGCTCGTAAAGGCACTTCCTCCAATGTAACTTACATTTTTAGGAATAGTCAGGGTACCAATCGACTTACATCCATAAAAAGTATATGAACCAATGTGCTCTAAACTTTCAGGAAGTACAATATCACTCAAATTGACACAATTAAAAAAAGCCCCATCAATAGCTATCACACCTTCAGACATTTTAACACTTTTTAAATTAGTACATTCGGAAAAGCCGTCAAGATATAATACTCCTTTCGGGATCTCTACAGAAACCAGTTTTGTATTCCCATTAAAAGCTAAGGGACCAATAGAGGTTACCTGCATCCCATCAATCTGTTCGGGAATTACAACATCTGCCGCCGTTCCCTTATATTTTGTTATAGCAATACTTCCATCTTCCTGTACTCGATATTCATATAATTCTTCTATATCATTTTCACTCGCATCGGTCTGCACACTTTGTCTCGTCTGCTCCGGAATATCATTATCGGTTATTTCCATTGTTTCTAAATCTGCGTAATTTTCAGCCGCCATTGCAGTCAGATTGGCTCCAATTGCACATATTATAGTAATCGAACCTATTGCAATAATTTTCTTAAAATTTCCCATGTATATATACCCCCATTCTTTATATATTATTATACGTTTTTATATGCGTGTAGTCAATTAATAAGATACGTCCCGTCAACCCTCTTCCCGTCTCCTGATGCTCAGCCACGTCTGGTAGATCAGGATGAATCCCAGCGGACCTTTCACGATTCCCCATACGCCAAACAGTTGAATCCCCACATACAAGGACAATAACACCGCTATGGGAGACACGCCAATACGACTGCCAATCAATCGGGGTTCCAATAGCTCTCTGATAAATGCGCAGGCAATATACAGCAGCACACAGATTACCGCTCTGCCATAATATCCCTGAACCAGCTGCACCACGACCATTGGCATCAGCACAATTCCTGTCCCGATAAAGGGCAACGCATCCAGAATCCCCGCAAGAATCCCCCACAGAACACCGTGATAAATCCCCGCAAATCCCAGCACCACCGCTGCGAGAAATCCGATGATCGTCATGATGACCGCCTGTGCTCTCACATAGGTTGCAATATAGCGAATCACCCCACAAATCACCTCCAGGAGCACATGACACTCCTCCCTGTCCAACAGTCGATTCATAATCTCATCATAATCCTTCGCCAAAAGCACCGTGGAGATGATAAAGGTTGCTAAAAATGCGCCCAAGCTTCCCAGAATTCTCACATATCCCAAGGATTGGGACAGCACCCCCGGCACGGTATGCTGTCCCAGCGAGTTTAATCCCTCCCCTATGCGGCTCATGATCGTATTCTCCAGATATTCGCTATCCACACCCACAAACGGGCCTATGACCTCGCAGCAGCTGTGTAGTAATTGATTGATCTCATCTCCCAATCCCTGCAGCCCCTCTATCCACTCTGGAAGACTTCCTATCACCCAAAAGGACAACACCCAAATTAACCCGATCAACAAGCTGCCTGCCACCAATAGCAATATGACAGCCCCAATCTGTCGATGGAGGTGCAGCTTCCCTTGCATTTTCTTCAAAAGCGGTCCAAAGACCGTCACAAACAGCATCGCAAGCAGTATCGGCCCCGTGATGGGTGTAATATATCTTAGGAAAAAATAAACTGCTCCCGTCAACAGAAGCAGTAATAAAACTTGATTTTGTTTGATTTTCTCCCACATAGACCGCACTTCCTTCCACCGTTTATAAATATAGTATGGTGGATTTTGTGCAGTTTAAGTCACAGATCAGTCGCAGTCTTGTTGGTAAATTTCTGGAAAAAATGAAATATCCTTTCCTGAGGCTCAATCTGAAAACACATCTTCTTCCTCTTTGTGGGATGTTCCAATTGAATTTCATAAGCACAGAGAGCCGTGTTTCGCACATTCAGCTTTGTGCTTTGCTCTATGGACGCTTCCGTTCCATATTTGACATCCCCCAATAGCGGCATTCCCGCATGGGACATTTGGGCGCGTATTTGGTGAAAGCGCCCCGTTTGAATCATAATCTCCACCAGCGCAATCTCATCAAGGCTTTCTATAACACGATACCGCAAATGTGCCTCCTTCGCCCCTGTTGTAACAGCCTGATCCTTTGGCACAAGCTCAGCGCGGTTCTCTTTATTTTTATACAGATAATCCACCAACTCGCCCTCAGTTGAAATCATCTGTCCATAAACCGCGGCATAATAACGCTTATTTAAAACCCCCTCGGAAAGCTGCCTTGTCAGGGCAGCGGCCGCAGCCTTTGTCCTGCCAAACACAAGCAAACCCTCCACAGGCTGATCCAAACGATGCACAACACCAAGATATGGACTTTTTATATGATTCTTTAGCTCGCTGACCACATCCGTCTGCCCCACCTTGGAAGTCTCCGTCGCCAGACCTGCCGGTTTATGGGCAACAATAATATCTTTGTCCTCATAAAGTATTGATGTACGCATATTTCCTCATTTCTACACTGCCTATCCCTGACGCAGCCCTTTTGGGTAATGATTTTTCATAATTCCGCCCGCGAGCTTGCCCCAACCGACACTATACCCATCCACGGTGACAAGATACCATCCCTTTTCACCCTCATAGGGAAAAGTCTGCCCGTTTAAATACGCCGCAATCAAAGAATCCTCTGTCCATAACTGACATGTGTGTCGTGTATTTGCAGGGTTTAATGCGAGTGCCAACGCATGGGCAGGCTCAAACCGATTCTTTCTCATCGTTCCAAGGTGAAGCCCCGGGCGCAAGACCTTCATCCCCTTGAGTGCGGGCATCCCCTTCGGAATCAAATAAAGATGATCCCCAAACCACATAAACCGACCGTCCAAATCCGTTCCTCCCGTCAAATCCTGCCAGAACTCCCACCATGCCGCCAGTTTCTTATCGCTGCCGGAGATTCCCTGTTCCAGCCCTCCTGCGGGAACCGGCTCATACCCTTCCGGCAAATTACCCGCCTTCTGAAGCACCGCCGCAAAGTGCCCCTCCCCCCTTACATAATGGGGCCATAACCGAAGCGTGTTCCGCAAATCCCCTTGCGCTGCGCTATCATACGTCTTTTCCGGTTTGTCATCACAGACACCTTCCTGTCTGCCATAATATGCCCACTCTGTCCTGCCGTCACAGACACCTTCCCGCAGCCCCATTCCTGCCTTGTCAATGGGCAGCAACACAAAATCCGGATGTCTCTCCAGAAAACGGCTGATACTTCCCTCATTCTCCTGCGGCGCAAAGGTACAAGTGGAATACACCAGCCGCCCGCCGGGACGAAGCATCTTGGTAGCACAGTCCAATATTTCATCCTGTCTCACGGCGCAGAGTTCCACATTCTCCAGACTCCACTCCTCACATGCCACCTCGCTCTTGCGAAACATTCCCTCCCCTGAACATGGCGCGTCTACCAATATTTTGTCAAAATACTCTGGGAACTTTTCCGACAGATGTGTCGGTGACTCGTTTGTCACACAGGCGTTTACAACCCCCATGCGCTCTATATTTTCAGAGAGAATCTTCGCTCTGGCAGAGTGTATCTCATTGCTGATCAACAACCCCTTCCCCTGAAGATATCCCGCAATCTGAGTGCTCTTCCCTCCTGGGGCAGCGCACAGATCCAGAACTTTCTCCCCAGGCTGAACCTCCATCAGCGGGACCACCGCCATAGCGCTGGGTTCCTGAATATAATAAACCCCTGCCGCATGATAGGGATGTCTGCCCGGTTGATCCTCTTTCCCATAATAATAGCCGTTCTCTTCCCATGACACAGGTGTCAGATTAAATCTCTTTGCCATGGTGTGAACTGTGGATTCCATCCCCTTTCGACCTTCACCCAATCGTTTTAATGGATTGATTCGCAATGCCTGATGCCTGTCCTCACCAAACTCTTGCACAAATTCCCCATACTCCGCTCCGAGCATCTCTTGCATTCTCTCTGAGAATCTCTCTGGTAACATAACCGTCTTCCTTTACTGCCGCAATGCGTTTTTGATATTAGCCTTCCATATCTCTCCCAGTTTTTCCAGCCCGCAAGCGGCATTTGCCGGGCTTGTGGAGGGTAGCTGAATAATATCCCTGTTGGTCTTGGGGTAAATGTATTTCCTATACAGTTTACAGGCAGTGCTTCCATTGGCATATATCCCCCGGATTGGGGCGCTATTCAACACATGACCGATATCCGCAGGCACCACGTTTTTGATGGAGCTGTCGCTGGAGCCAATGATATCGCACTCCTCGATCACATCCCAGACCGCAATGTGATTCCTCAACAGAAAATCCTTTTTCTCTGCTATGGAAGACGGCACGCACTCCTCCTCACAGATCATGGACAATACCCGCCAAAAGCGGTTCTGCGGATGTCCATAATAAAACATGTTCTCCCGCGATTTCACAGAGGGCAGCGTTCCAAGAATCAAAATGCGGGACTGCTCATCATAAACCGGCTCAAACTCATGCTTGATATGTTGATACTCCGCCTGCATAATCATGCCTTCCCGCGCTTGGAAAATTCTTTCTCAAACTCTGCCAAATCCTGCCCCTTCAAAGCCCGTTCCAACAAGGTAGGCAGCATCTGGGGATTGCAGGCAAAACAGGGAATTCCCAACCCCGCAATTCGCTGTGCCATCTGCGCGTCATAATAAGGTCTGCCGCCTCCCGACAACGCCAACAGGCAGATCACAGTGACGCCGGAGTCCTTCATCTCCTCCATGCGCCGCAGGAATGCCGCCCGATTCCCGCCTTCCTCCAAATCAGAAATCAGGAAAAACAAAGTCTTGGAGGGATTCTCGATAAACTGTTGACAATACGCTACCGACTGGTCAATATTGGTTCCGCCCCCCAGCTGAAAGCCAAACAGCAGATCCACCGGATCATCACTTTTCTCCGTCAAATCCACAATATTCGTGTCAAACGCCACAATGCGGGTCTTGATGCTTGCCATGCTCGCAAGAATACAGCTCACAATTGAGGAGTAAATCACGGACTCCCCCATAGAGCCACTCTGGTCAATATCCAAAATCACCGTCCACTTGTTTGCCGCCGTGGTGCTGGTTCTGTCAAAGAAATAAAAATGCTCCGGCACAATCGTCCCCAATTCCGGATGATAATGTTTCAGATTGCGGGATATGGTTCTCTTGTAATCCAAAGCCGCCGCGGAAGGGATTGGCGAATGCTTTCTGCGATTTAGGGAAGCGGTGACTGCACGGCGGATATCCTGCTCCAGAAGCTTGTTGATCTCCTCCACGATTTTCCTGATAAAAATCCGCACGCTCTCCTTGGAACGCTTGGGAATCTGATCCTTTAAGAGTAAGATTGTGGAAGCCAGATTCACATCAGGCTCCAGATTCTCCAAAAGCTCCGGCTCAAAAATAAGCTGTTTCAGACCACATCTGGTCATGGCGTCCCCTTGAATCACTTTCACCAAGTCCTTGTCAAACAGGCTTCTCACGTCCCCCAGCCAGCGGGTAATCTGCGGGTTGGAGGGACCATTCCCCGCACCGGAGCCGCCCTGTCCAAAGCCCCCGGATCCCGTATGATTATAGATAGCCGCCAAAGCCAAGTCCATCAAATCCTGCTCGGGAGTCAGCCCCGTACTTCCCATCTTCTCAAAACGCGATTGGCTCTCCTGACCTAAGATTAACCGCCAACGCTGGATTTTTGCTTCCTGATCCATATTTTGCACGTTTTCCTTTCTCGCTCATTTATCATTTCATGTGCGTCTGTCATTCACAAAAGCTGTTCTTCGCATTCGTTGAATCTTACACTTCTTTCCTCGTCCTTTGAAGCCGTTGGTCAAACAGCGCATAATTTTTGTCCAACTTGCATATCTTCGCAATCCTTTTTTCACCCACATACAGATAAATGAAATACTCTTTATTTTCTACTCTTGTAATATTCCTAATAGAATAGCATCTCTCCATGTCCGATGCACCCAGAGTAAACAATGAAGCCATGACACTCTTGGCATCTCTCACATAAATATCCTGATAAGTGACGGTTACTTTCTGCGCCATGACACTGGCAAAATTCCATGTCCCTATGACAGAAGCCAAGAAAAATCCGATATAATACAATAGATAATAGGGGTCTTCCTTCAGTTCCCCCCATGCAAAAAAGCATGTCACAAAAAGTCCAATAAAAAACAGGGCTCCACACATTGCACGGATTTTATCCGCTTTGGTTTTCGTTATGGAAAAAATATCCTGATATGCGTTAAGCTCCACTCCGTCTGCCTTTAAAAATCCCCTTTCCAATCCTTTCTCGGCTTCCAATCTCTGAAGCAAAAAGGCAAAATGACTCATATCATCGTCCACTTCAAAAAGCTTCTTCTGGTCATGGTAAGCAATTAGCCGCCTTTTGCTTACACTATAATCGTTTATGAATTTTTCCAGATAGCGCACCTTGGTAATCTCATAAAAATAAAAGACCTTCGGACGCAACGGAAATCGGTATAATGTCAGGGCATCTGTGTCCACCTTGATTGTCCAGAGCAGCGTTACCACACACAAGTAATCTTCCAGCAGTGCAAATACTATAAATAAAATCACTGCAAATACCGCAGAAGAATCATCCCAGTCCGGTAAAAACACTACCATTACAGCAAGCCCATAAAAAAATATGGCTCCTACGATTCCTATGATACAATATAAGGGAGACAGCCTCATAAAATATGGCTCTGTGATAAATTCATCATCCTCTCCATATTCATCCTCTTCTTCACATTCTTCCAATTGCATGTCAGAAAGCACGCTTCTTTCATATTTGGCAATCTTCATCCGTGTCCACATCCAAGCTGCCAAAATCGGCAGAAATACAATGCAGGCACTCCCCAGACAAAATAGTATCTTATAAATCAAAGTCAAAGTCCTCCAAACTCTCCACCATCTTTTGCTCTTCCCCGCTCAATGTCTGATTCACGGCCTCGCTGACCTGCTGCCCGTTCAACCCCCATATCTCTCCCAGATTCTCAGCGATCTCATCCTTCTCCCCCGAAGTGAAGTCCGCAAAGGCACGGCGCAGGAATACCAAAGCCCGCTTGAACTCCTCCTCGTCCAGCTCCTCCAAATAGCTGTCCAAGTCTTCCCAGAGAGACAACCTGGCGATCAACGCATATCGGTTCTTCATGGCAAGTCCCTCGAACCACCCCGCACCCAAGTCCGCAGGAATCCCCTTGGACAATCTGCGCTGCACCTCCAGCTTAAGCTCCGCGGAATCCGCCAATCCCCGCTCCAACAGAATCGCCATGGCAAAACCCGACAGCTTGGTGTTCAAATCATCCCTGCGGGCAGTCTCCTTCAACGCAGAAATCCATGCCTGACCATCCAGAAAATCATGGGCGAGGCTGGCGGCGTTCAGCTGCTCCACCGCCGTCACAATCTCCTTGCTGGCGGCGTCATCACAGACACACGCCCCTGGCAGAAGCAGACACGCCCGATAAAACATCTGCTTTAAAATAGGCTCCAAGGGCGCAGCATCCAACTGACGGATATTTCCATAAGAAATCACTGTGGAAAGCCTGTGCACTGTCTGCCCCAGTCCCTCGATAGAAACCGCGTCCACCGCCATCGCCTGCAATGCGGACACGGCATATTTCACCGTGGACGCCATACCGCAGGTAAAGGCATCCTCAATCACCAGGGCAATCTGCCCGATATCCGCCGCCCGCTCCACCTGCTCCTTCATCTGAAATGAAGCCGCCTGCTCCACCGTGTCGCCCTTCAGCGCCGACTCCACCAGCTGCATCTCCGCCTCCGGCGTCCAGCACACCACCCATTGCTCCGACCAAGTGGCATTATCCTGCTTCACCTGCTGCTGCTTTACAAAGCTGATTTGCAATACTCTTAATTGATGCAGGAAAAAGGAGCGGTGCAAATCCAAGAAAGCCGCCTCCTGGGAGGAAACCCTTCGATTCTCCCGCAGATCCAGTGTCAGATCCTGCGCCGTGAGAGTTCTGTATTTTTCCAATTTCAACCGCTTAAGCTGTCTGTAAAAATCTTCCTGAATGCTGGTGCGGCTGACTCCCTCCGGAAGAGCGCCAATGGTAGTTCCTATCTCCGTGTCCGCCACAGCAAGACTGATATCAGAAAAGCTTCCCCTGCCCAGACAGGTCACGGCAGCGTCCCGTAAATCCCTAAGTGCGGGAATCGTCCCTCCCCGCAAAGCCGCCAGCGCCCCCGCCAGCCGAACCGCCTCAATCACCTCCGCAGAGGACACGGGATTACCCTGAGCCCTCTGATAGCCCGCAATCTTAGACAAATAGGAATAGGGCGCATGCATCATCTCACCCTGTCTAAATCCCTCCCACAACAGCTCATAATATGCGGGCGCCTTATTACCTGCGCCATATCCTGACCTTGCGGACAAGCGGTAGTAGGAATAGGGCATCAGCGTGTGATTCGCCTCCACCTTAGGCAGATGGGCAAGCTCCTCATCTGTCATGGGCTGCAGCGTCCCGTCCGAAAGCCCCTCCACATGATAAGCCCCCGTCACCGCCACAATCTCCTCCGGCGCAAAACCCTCTGCAATGGCATCCGCAATCTGTCTGCGCATATAAGCTTCCCTGACCAATGTCTCCGGCCAGTCCCTATCCTGCCCTTCCGTCAGATTCCGAAGCTCCCGTCCAAACACATTCGCTCCCTCGTGATAGCTGTCCGTGTCCGAAGCCTGCTCCATCGTCCGTTCCCAAAAGGTCTCCTGACCATCCTCACCAGCCTTTTGACTGAGGAAGGCATAAACGTTCCTTCGCCCCTCCTCACCCTCGTCATTGCCGCCTTCCACATCTTCCGGAAAGCTTAAGAACACCTCCGATGGCAGATCCATAAAACGACAAGAAACCTTGTGCTCCTTGCACCACAAAAAAGCCTGATACTCCGGTGAATACTCCGCAAAGGGATAGAGCAGGGTGCGAATGGGTGTCTCCTTCGTATAGGCAAGAATCGCTATGGGCGGTTTCGTCTCCCGCCTTGTAAGATTCTCCATCTGATCATTTAAATCACTGGGACCCTCCACCAGCACCAGCTTCGGCTTCTTCTCGTCCAAGAACCTGCGCAGATGCCACGCTCCCGCGGGAGACAGATGGCGGATTCCGTATATATATGGCTGCTTCATTCTCCCTCCTGTTTCAGTGCCGTATTTACACACAATCACACTTCCTGACAAATGCTGTTTGAAATTTAGCTCCTTTACTCATTCAGCTCCTTGCAGGCCTTATACAGACCCGACCAGGAGGAACCACGCTTTTTCATGACATTTTCCAGATATTCCTTCCAGACCAGCCCGTCCTTGCCCTCGTCCTTCACCACGGCGCCCTGCAGCCCCGCAGCCAAATCCTCTTCTGTGATGCTGCCGTTGCCAAAGCTCCCCGCCAAAGCCATGCTATTGCACAAAAGAGAGATTGCCTCCGCTGTGGAGAGCACCCCCGCAGGCGTCTTAACCTTCTGGCTGCGGTCCAAGGTCTCACCACTTCTAAGCTCCCGAAAAATGGTGCAGACCTTCTCCACCACCTCCTGCCCCGGTAACTGGGCATGAAGATCCAACCCGCCGGACAGCTGTTCTACCCTAGTGCGCACAATCTCCATCTCCGCCTTCAAATCCGCCGGGGAGGGCAATACCACGATATTAAAACGACGCTTCAATGCCGCTGACATCTCGTTGACACCCTTGTCTCTCGTGTTTGCCGTGGCGATAATCGAAAATCCCTTCTTGGCAGGAACCTCCATGCCAAGCTCCGGCACGGAAATCCGCTTTTCGGACAAAATAGAAATCAAAGCATCCTGCACCTCCGAGGCACATCGGGAAATCTCCTCCACTCTGGCAATGCTTCCCTTCTCCATGGCATAAAAAATGGGACTTTTCAACATGGCCTCCTGAGAGGGCCCATTGGCAATCAGCATGGCATAATTCCAAGAATACCGAATCTGCTCCTCCGTGGTACCTGCCGTGCCTTGGATCACTCTGGTGGAATCGCCGTTGATCGCCGCCGTAAGATGCTCGGAAAGCCAGCTCTTCGCCGTTCCCGGTTCACCGATGAGCAGGAGCGCCCTGTCCGTCACCAATGTGGCAATGGCAATTTCCACCAGCCGCTCGTGACCAATATATTTGGGGGTGATCTCCACACCTCCCACCTTTCCTCCGCAAATATAAGTTTTCACTGAACGGGGAGACATGCGCCACCCCTCCGGCACCGCATCCTTCTCCGCCGCAATTAACGCGTCTATTTCCTTTTGATAAAGCTGCTCTGCAGGCAGCCGTAAAACTTCCTGTTCCATAGTGATTACCCTTCTCCTTTCCTGACTACATCGACAGCACCAATGTCTCCAACCGCTCCATGGTCGTGGCATTCAAATCGCGTATTTTCCTTTCGAAACTCTTGCTCTTTACCAGCTCCAAAACCGCCTGCGCCTCCGCTCTTTTCTCCTCGTCCGTGCCGGGCAGGGAGTTTAACATATTTGAAATTTCCCACATATAAACCTGCTGTTTCTTTTTGAAATACTGCGTGGCAATCCCCTTGCATTTGGGATACCCGTGCTGTTTCAGCTGTGTGCAATAGTAATAGATGCTTCCAGACTCCTCCCCGCTTGCAGCTTTCCTGTAAAAATACCCCATGACCGTGTCCTCATAGGCTTTATCATTGTCAGGAATGCAGTTTGCAATCACCCTTTCCAGCATGCTGTCCCACTTATGATAGGGCTTGCCGTCCATCTGTCCTATCAAAAGCGCCAGAAAGTCCCCATCAATCCTCTGCCTGATCTGACAGACGAAGCTGCTGTACTTTTCCAGAGCCCTGCTGTAAAATTGGGTTTCCAACTCCCATGTCTTTCTTCCTCTGCTCCAGCGCAGCCCATCCAAGGCGTCGGGCATCCTGTCCTCGTTCTGTCCTTTTTTCAGCTCTTTCCGAAGCCACGCCGTACAATCTTCACAGCTGATCAGCTTTGCCAGCAGTGCTGCGGGAAAATACCCCTCTCCCGCCTGGGTACTTCCGTAGGTTTCATACATCTCCAATGCCAGAGAGACCATCTCCTCATCGGGGCAAAGCGCCAGATATTCCCGAACATGTTTTGCCAACTGCCGCTTCAAAACATGATCTACATTTCCTTTCCGGTCAGTATGTGCATCCAACAGCAGCTTCATGATATGAGGCTTCTCGGCAAAGACAGCCACCCTTCTGCAGCAGTCTCCCACCACCCTGCCGTTCTTTCCGTTCAGCGCATCCAGATAATGTCCCAGTTCGTTCAGATCCTTGATTACCGCCTCCTGATCCCGAATCTTGCGGCCTCCGTCCGTCTCTTCCTCCACTTTGTCCATCAGTTCAAAAATCATCTGACGCACCATGTCTGACGCCCATTCTGTCCCCGATACATAGATGGCGGAATACGCCTCCTCCGGCTTTTTCCCCGCCAGTGCTGTCACATATTCCCTGGCTCCGTCGCTCTCTATACATGCCAAGGCACAGTAAGCCATTTTCTTCGCTTTCCCTTTCTCCGTCTTGGTCAGGCTCTGTAGAAGCTCCTCGTTCTCTGAACTGTGCCGCAGAGCATAAATCAATGCCTGACGAATTTCTTTCTCCGAATCGGGAAGGTACTTGACATAAAAATCATTTGCCCCCGCTCCCGCAATGGTTTCTATCACCTCCACGCGGCGCACCATCTCCTTCTTCCCCTTAGGGTCAAAGTCCTTCTCCAACAAGGGCAATATAGGCTCTCCCATACTTTTTAGCCAATTCTTCACATCCTCCGCAAGCTCCGCATAGGAAGCCCCCAATGCCCGCACCAAAGCAGGCTTCACACGATAGTCCTCAAACAACTCAGGCCGTTCTTCGTGCATCTGTGTCAAGTAACCATACCGTCCGCCACCGGAATTCTCCAACGCATCCAAAATCGCTTTCACATCCGAGTAGGGCGCGTTGCTGACAGCGCTTCCTGTAGCTTGCAGATGCAATGACTGCAGCTCTCCCGCCACCGCCACCTCGCCTTGGGTGCAAAGCAAAGCATCCACCAGCGTGATGGTATCTAACAAAGCTCCTTCCCTGTCCGCCTGCTCCGGAGAAAGCAGACCTCTTGCCAGCTCCCCGATCTTCGCAAACACCGGAGACGCCGTCTCCAAAGGTTGTATCGCCTCCACAGCCCGTTTTAATCGGAAATCCTCGGATAAAAGGTTTGTCCCCGCTATGGCTGCCGCCCTAAGCCTGTTCCTTAATTCATAGATTGGTGTGATGTCCATAATTTCTCCTTTTCTGCCTTTGACCTAACTCAATACAACAGTCTCACTACATCTCGCTCTGTCACGATACTCAACGGCTGCACCTTCAGCCGTCTTGAAGACTCGTCATAATAGAAAGCCCCTAGCAACACTTGATTCTTCACAAGGCTCTCATCCGGCAAGAGCCCGATTCTCTCACAGGACAGCTCCATGTCTGGCGCGTCACCCAACAGGATCGTCTCGCCCTCCTTGGTGCGCAGCGCCAACCCTTCCTCACTCTGTCCGATCTGCTCAAACGCAATCAGCCTGATATACATCTTGTCCGCCAGGGCATTTTTCAAAATGTTTTTGGCGGTCTTTACCTCTGCCTTAAGAGAGACGGCGGCGAGCTCCCGAATTCTGTCAATGTCCTTTTGCTCCACATTACGGATGGCTGCACTCTCCCAACGAATTCTCAGATTCCCATCCCCTGGATAACAGGCTGCACTTGGCGCCTCTGCCACGCCAAACACCGTGTCTTCCTGCTTTATGTATTTTAATGCCTTAAGAGGGCGGTAGTTGTAGGTCATATAGATTTCCCCTGAGCTCAAATCCGCCCAACAGCCCGTGTCAATATACTGCTTGCCCGCTGTATCGTCGCTCACCCAGAAGGAAAGCTGCATCAGACTGGCATTCTGCTTGCTCCTGCCCAATGCCTCCAGCTCCGACAGCTTCCAGATTCCACCCAGCTCCTCGTAGAGCAGGTTGTCATCCTGCGCCATATCATCCTGTTCCAGTTTGCCATTCAGATATGTCCGCGACTTTTTCACCAAAGTCCACATCCTCTCCAAAATGTCAATGGCATTGTCATAGTGCCGCTCGGCATTATCCTTTTGAAAAAGCTCCATCTCCAAAACCAGCCTGTTCAGGAATCGCTGCGGTCCAGGCAGATAATAGTCCCCCAATTGCTTTGCCAGATCCCGATAGGTGTTCAGAGCCGTGCCGCCCATGGTGCCCAGACCGGACTTCATCAAATCCTGCACCAGCTTTTCCAACAGGGAAAGCCCTTCTAGCTGCTTTTGCAGTTTCTTTGCCCGGGCTGCCTTCGCGCTCTTGGAGGCGGATTTTTTCTTTGCCTCAGACACCCCGCCATCCGTCCCTTCCGAATGCTCCGCTGCGCTCTGGGCCTTTGCCTCCTTCGCCTGCTTCTTCTCCCGTTTTTTCAGAATGTCCTCCGGTATCTCACAGGTCTCGAAATTCTTCTGTGCCAAAATCTCATAAAGCAGAGCCAGCCCATGCTTGCAGGGAAACTGACGGCTTGGACAGGTACAGCGACACACGGGTGTCCCGTCCAGGAAATCTACGGAAGTATTGTAATTGCTCTTGCCGCTTCCCGTGCATTCTCCCATATAAAAGGTGTCGTCCGCCGAACGCTGCAGGCGCACAAACCCGCCCTTCTGGGATATCTTTTTGCCGTTTGCCGCCGCTGCCGCGTTGGGTGCCATGGCAAGAATCTGCTGCTCTGTGATTGATTGCATAGTGATGTCTCCTTTTTGTATTAAATTAACGTTAGGAATTTGCGAAACTCCCCTTTGCAAAGTGTCATTGTGCAAATTGTATACTCCAACACAGACACGCTTCCGCTCCACCTCACCGTAATGGTACATAAGATGCCAAAATACGGCATCTAAGTACCAACGGTTCGCTAGGGTCTGCTTATGGAGTATACAATCTGCACAATTCGGATTACACAAATTGAAGTTTCGCAATTACCTAGTGTACTGCTTCTGAACAGGCTGGAAACGGGTGTGGTACGCCCCCTGGCTCCCTGGTTAAATACATTAATCTATTATATTCTGAGTATATCATAGGCAAGACATAATGTAAAAAACAATTCTGCTTCTGGTTAATATATTACTTTCCCTGTCATACTCATCCCTTCGCCATCTCTTCCCTGCGATATTGCAAGGTATATAACTTATAATACTTTCCCTTCTTCTCCAACAGCTCATGATGGCTTCCCTGCTCCACAATCTTGCCATGGGACAGAACGATAATATTGTCCGCATGCTGGATGGTAGACAGGCGGTGGGCGACGATTAGCATGGTGCCGATATTCTGCATCTTCTCCAAGGAATCCTGAATCAACACCTCCGTCTCCGTGTCAATATTGGCAGTGGCCTCGTCCAGTATCATCACCTCCGGCTTGTGGACAATGGTGCGGGCAAAGGAGAGAAGCTGCCTCTGACCTGCGGAGAAATTATTACCTCTCTCCCGCACCACCTCGTCTAGCCCATTCTCCAATTTGTCTATAAAATGATCGGCGTTCACATAACGGCAGGCCTCCAGAACCTCCTTGTCGGGAATGCCCTCCTCCCGAAGCAGGATATTGCTGCGAATCGTTCCGGAGAACAGGAACACATCCTGTAACATCTGCCCGAAATGCCGTCTCAGGGAAGCTATTTTTATCTTACGAATGTCAATACCGTCTATGAGAATCTCACCCTTTTGAAATTCATAATTCCTACAGATCAGGGAGAGTATGGTGGTCTTGCCGGAACCCGTGGAGCCCACGAAGGCCACAGTATCTTTGGCATTCACATGGAAGGACACGCCCTTAAGCACCCATTCATCGGGCACATAGGCAAACCACACCTCCCGAAATTCTATCTCGCCTCTCACCTCGTCTAACTCCACAGCATCCTGCGCATCCTGCAATGCCGGCTCGATATCCAGGATGGTAAACACCTTCTCCGCGGAGGCGAATGCAGACTGCAGCCAGTTAAACTGCTCCGCCAGATTTTGAATCGGCGTGAAGAATTTCGAAATATACATATAAAAAGAAACCAAGGTGCTGCTGGTGATCATCTGCCCAAACACCACCGTCTGTTCCAGATATCCCTTGCCGCCCAGATACAGCAGACACAGCACGGAACAAATATACAGCATATACACCAGCGGCCGGAAAATACCGAACACGAAAATCTGCTCCCGTTTCGCCCTGCCCAAGGCATTGCTCCTGTTGCGGAAGTCCTCCATCTTCGCCTCCTCGCGATTAAAGATCTGAGTGACCTTGATACCTGAGAGGTTCTCGGACAGATAGGTGTTGATGTCCGTGGTACAGTCCTTCACTTTCCGATATGCCCGCCTAGAAAACTTGCGGAAAATCACGGTGAACAGAACGATAAAAGGCACAAAGCACAGCACCATCAGTGTCAACTCATAGTTAAGACAGAGCATCGCCACCAACACTCCCAGAATCACGAACACATTTTTCACCAGATTGACCAACAGATTGGTAAACATCATGGAGATGGCGTTGGTGTCGTTGGTGACCCGAGTCACCAGCTTCCCCACGGGGATAGCGTTGAGCTGTTCATGGGACAGACTTTCAATATGGACGAACAAATCCTCCCTCATAATAGAAATGATTCTCTGTCCCGTCTTTTGCAGCACGACCGCCTGCACATAGGTACAGATCATGGACACAACCAGGATACCGGCATAAAGCGCCACAGCGGTATAGATCTGCTGCATCCGAAACTCTCCCACGATCAGCTGTTGAATCCACCCCACAATCAGAGGAGAGATAATATCGTAGGCGATGGAGAACAGCATAATAACGCCCACCAGCACGAACTGCTTCCAAAAGGGTCTCGCATAGACCATCAGCCTTCTGACAATCTCTCCGTCCTCCATCTGACGATCAAACCCCATGGTCTGCCCCTTATCCTTCACCAGCGCGTAAGCCACGCTGAGAACAATGGAGAACACCCCTATGATTGCACCTGCCAACAAAAGCGGATAATATTCATGCATACACTTCATCCTCCAATCGCTGCAGTTCCACCATCTTGCGGTAGTCCTCACAGCGCTCACACAATTCTTCATGGGAGCCCACAGCCACGACCTGCCCGTCCTCTAAATATATGATCTTATCCATCCGCTCCACCGTGGAAATCCTATGGGCAATCAGAATCGTGGTTTTACCCTCCCGTTCCTTGCGCAGGTTATCCAAAATCACCCTCTCCGTCCGTGTGTCCACAGCCGATACGGAATCGTCCAAAATCAAAATGGGAGCGTTCTTCAAAAGCGCCCTTGCGATAGAGATACGCTGCTTCTGACCTCCCGAGACGGTGACGCCCCGCTCTCCCAGAATCGTCCGATAACCCTTCGAAAAGTCTGCGATATCTTCATGCACATCCGACAGTCTCGCCGCCCGCTCCACCAGCGCATCATCCGCCTCGTCCACAGCAAAGGAGATATTGTTGGCGATGGTGTCCGAGAATAGAAAATTGTCCTGAGGCACATAGGAACAGCCCTCCCGCACGGAATGGATAGAGACGGTGTTCACGTCATGCCCGTCTATGAACAATGTCCCATCAGGCACATTGTAGGTGCGCAGAATCAAATCCACCAGGATCGTCTTGCCGGAGCCGGTCTTACCAACCACGCCCACACACTCCCCTGCCCGAACCGTAAAGGAGACATCCCGCAGAGCGTCAAACTCCCCATCCGGATATCGAAATGACAAATGACGGAATTCTATCTCTCCGCGAATATCTGACAATTCTGTCACATTCTCCCGATCCCTCACGGTAATCTCCGCATCCAAAAGCTCGCTGACCCGGTTCAACGACGCCTTGCCTCTGGAAGTCTTCTCAATCAACATGGCAATCGCCATGACGGGCCATACAATGGACGTGAAGTATACAATATATTCCACCAACTGCCCCGCGTTAAAGCTTCCCTGATAGACCAAATATCCCCCATATCCCAAAATAACACAAATGACAGATTCCACCAACAGCGTAATCAGGATATTGAGCAAGGTGGAAATCTTGGTATACTCCACATTGGCATCCTCATTCTCTACATTTAACCTGCGGAATTCCTTTAACTCCAAGAGCTCCTTCACGAAAGCCTTCACCACGGCGATTCCCGAAAAGTTCTCCTGCGAGAAATCCGACAAATCGGAAAATGCCTGCTGCCGTATCTCCCATTTTCTTGTCATGGACTTGCCCACAATCGTGCCAATCACCAAAAGCAGTGCCAGTGGAAACAGCGCAAATCCTGTGAGCAATCTGTCCATACTCCACATTTTATAAAAGGCTAAAAGCCCCAGGAACAACGCATCACAGAACATCAATACCCCGTCCCCGAAGCACTCTTGTATGGTATCCAGATCATTGGTAAAAAGACTCATCAGATTCCCCACCTTGTTCACCTGAAAATAATCTCTGGACAAGTTCTTGCAATGATCAAACATCCTGTTTCGCAAATCCGTCTCCACGCGAATCGCCGCCCCGAAAAAACAGACCCGCCAAAGAAACCGTCCCACCACCATGACAACAATGATGTACACCGTGGTCAGGCACACCTCATCCAACAGCACATCCATGGTAAACGCGACCTCCCGCCCGTCTATCTCCACAAGGCCTCCATTCATGCCATTGACCACGATACGATACAACTCAGGCAAAAGCAACTGAAAATAGTCCACCAAAATCAGGGCGGCAATTCCCAGCAGCAGAATCCCACCATATTTTATATAATAGCGATTAATATGTTTCCCGAAAATCAATGCAGCGTTCCTCCCGATGAATCAATACATTATATTATACACCCTCCCTCCTCAGCCTGCAATCAAATAGCCTTGAAACTAAAAAAGGGTGTAACCGCGTTGAAAAATAACGGCTACACCCACTTTTTATTATAGTTTCTCAGGCACGGTGCCTTCTTTATTGATACGGAAAAATACGGTGCCTTCTATATATCCTTCATCTAAGGCATAACGCTCATCTTCGTCCACGGTCTCTGTATCCAGTCCTGTATATTCATTTTCGGGAACTGCGCCAAATACCAATCCGTCATATCCGTCGGGAACTTTGAATGTGAAAATATGACGACCTACACTGGTCTTAGTTCCGTTTCCATTGCTATCATTTTTCCAATCATCATGCTCCCATTCTACCGAAATGGAATAGAACACATTGTATTGTACTCCATCGATTTCCAGCGTAGTGTTGTAATCAAATTCGTCGTCCTGATACAATTGGCGCTTCGGGAAAACCCGTCCGCTATACCAGTCATAAAGATCGTATTCAAGAGAGCAGAAATTATATTCTATATACGTTGCAGCATCATAAAAAAGCTGATGGCTCTCTTCCAATTCCAGATGAACTATATGATACCCTTCCTCGTCTGCCGGTTCGCTGTAACAGTCAATCTGCTTCCAAACGGCATCCGTAATCCTCTGATTTGTTATATCAAAATAGTCAAAGTTTACAGCATTCACCGTGCACGCCACCGGTGTGTCCGCCACTTGTACTCCATGCTCCTCAAAATAACTCTGCCGAGGTTCCCCCTCTGTGCTGGCATTACCGCATCCGGCAAGCAAGAAAATCGACAAAACCGCCGCAACTGCTAATGTGAAAATTTTTCTGTTCATAGCTTCTTACCCTCTGCTCTTTATAAAATTAATCGCAGAATGACTTGAGAATACTCTCGCCATCAGCAGCAGAATCGACTTTATACATGGCTTCACCGGAAAATCCGTTGAATGTAGTGGAGCTTATAAGCAATGTTCCATTGGACAAGGTATCAAAACGTCCTATTACATCTGTACTCACAAGTTCTCCTAATCCTGCCTGTGTTAAGTATGAGTTTATGTCATCAAGTGACTTATCGCCTACACCCTGTATCGAAACATTCGGCATGTAATTTATCTTTTCCGTGCTGCCGGCATCGAAATAATACTCCTCGACAAGAGTGATTCCGTCCCCGAGATCTGTCATCAGTGCAATGCCCTTTTCAGTGGTCTCAAATCTGTGGGTCAGACCAGAAGCGTCTACCGGGCTCGAACCGCTTGATGATTCAGCCATACTGCCATCACTATTGTCCTCAATCGGAGTGAGCAGCTC
>CAMWLG010000060.1 GCA_947175035.1 uncultured Lachnospiraceae bacterium
GGAAATATGCTAACTATCAATACAAGCATATACAGTATGTATAGGATACTCTTCAGTACCTATTTTAAAACTACCTATTTTATCTTTTTTTACAGCAAACTTTTCTATCTTTTTCTTTTCACCCTCAAAAGGTTTTTTACTAATTTCCACATAAGGTTTTCCATAATATTCTGGGATTTCTTTTCCATTTACAATTGCAAACATTTTCAACATCTCCTTAATAAACGAATTGTCTTCAGAGTTAATAAAAAATCTATTTCTTTTAACCTTTATCCTATTATTATTTGAAACTAGAAATACATCGTGTTTCAAACAGTAAAACTATGCATATAACTAGCAAATCATAATTATACCAACCCAAGCCTTTACACTTTCGCAAATTATATTTTTTCGTTCCAATTCCTTTTTCAAATCTCTCAATAAAGTTTCTACCTTTACCCTACTAACCTAATAGAGAAATTGTTCTATATATTTTAATAAATAATTATAACATACTTTTGCTTTGTTTTCTACATTTTCTTACATTAAATTTTGTTAAAAAAACATACCAGATTCTACATCCGATATGCCTATCAATTATTTATGGTTCAATGTCTGAACATATACCTCTGCCATGTGTGGATTAATATTGGCTAATCTTTCTACTCTTTTATAGAAATCTGCCTTTTCAACTTCCTCTTTTTTCTTCTTTTCAACTGCTTTCCATTCGTTTTCCTTTTTATTCAAGTAATCATATACAAAAGCCTCATGCTTATCTTTACGTCCCTGAAGCTCTGCCTTTTCACATTCAATGCGTTCCTGTCTGCGGATATTAGCCTGTTCATATTTATCCGTCCGCTGTTTCACCACACTCATGTTAAACCACATAAATAAGCCCTTTATCAATCATATTTCTACAACTGATAAAAGACTTATCTATATGTCCTATCATATGTGCAAGATACTCCTTGCTTCCATTTTTTGTTGCCATTTATAGTCCGCCAACAATTCTTACTACTCTCCCCTATTCTTCTCCAACAAAGATATAGAAGAAAAACCTGTTATGATTTGCATGGTTATGGAATTGATATGGAAGTTTTAATTTTTTACAATAGCCCTTTATAATCTTTGATAAATGTTTTATAATGTTTTTAACTTGCCAACGGTTTGTTAAAATAATAAAACACAAAGGAGATTATCATTATCATGAAGAAATCTAAATGGATCCCTGCTGTTGCCGTAGCTGTTGTGTTATTGGGCATTGCCAACCCGAACTCATCTTCAGATCAGGCTACCGAAATACAGCCCTCTCAAAATGTCCAGGAAACCATTGAATCATCTGAAATTGAGATTGCAAGAAACTATGAGATTACTGAGGATACGTCCGAATCCATTGAAAGCGAACCAATAACCCCCTCTGATTCCGCAACTTCGCTTTCTTCAAACGAAAGCGAAAGTTCCAGCATTGTTGACGACGAGACCACGACTTTGGAATCAGAAATTACTGCTGAAATACCTGAATCAGTAGTCGAGGAAACCGTACCATCTGCCGAGCCCGAACAGACTAGTACTCCCGAACCAGTTTCTCCAGATGCAAATGCCACTATTCAGGAGAGTGAATCGATCACTCAGCCATCCAGCGAACCAGAACCTGCTCCCACCACCGACAATCAGGGTGGAAATGGAGAAAACTTTAATACATATGACAATCCGGAACAACAGAATACAGTGGAACTTGTTTTAAATACGAATACAAAGAAAATTCACAATCCCTGGTGTAATTCCGTAGCCAAAATTGCACCCAAGAATTATGAGACAACCACTTTAAGCGTTGCCGAACTGGAAGCTCAGGGTTACGTAAAATGTAAACAAAAAGGGGATTGGTAAATTTGTAAGATTATTATGTATAAGTAAAAGCCGCTCTGTCTTTCGGCGGATCAGCGGCTTTTACTTTAAGGATATTTCGCCGGGACGGATAGGTACCATCTACCTTATCGGCTGTCTTGTTAGGCATATTATGTCAATATAGCCCCGCAAAGTCAATATGGAGCTTTTCACGCTATCGTGGTCTATACTTAACCCACTCCTGAACATTTGAGATCGTATCTGAAGAGGATATTGGATATCTGGCATTCTTGCCTCCTATAGAACCAAAGGAAATGGAAAAAATCATCCTTGCAGACGGATGGATATTCAAATCACAAGACGGATCACACAAACATTATGTACACCCAACTAAACCTGGCAAGGTCACGATTCCATTTCATTGCAAAGACATCCTCAAGGGTACTGAAAATTCCATATTAAAACAAGCGGGACTCAAATAATTCCCGCTATTTATGCCAACACTGATATGAGGAGGTATTTATATGTTATCAGCTTATCCTGCCTGCTTTATAAAAGAATCAAATGGTTATTCCGTGATCTTCCCCGACCTAAACTATCTGTCCACCTGTGGAGAAACTTTGGATGAGGCTCTTGCCATGGCAGTTGACTGTCTTGCCGGATATCTGTACCGGCTACAGAAAGACGGAGAAACTGCGCCCACAGCTTCTTCCATCGACACAATTAATCCTGTCAAAATCGCCGAAGAGTTAGAGGTATCTCCTAAAGAATCATTTGTCAACATTATCACAGTAGATGTTGAAGAATATGCTAAAGTTCATTTTGAAAAATCTGTCAAGAAAACCCTTACAATTCCGGCATGGCTTAATACAGCCGCTATAGAGCAAAATATCAACTTTTCTCAGGTATTACAGGAAGCCCTGCTCGCAAAAATACGGGCTTAATGATGGTTTCACACTTTTGCAAAGCCTCAATCTATTATCTCATACTGCATACATTCATATGACAACCTGCTGCCCTCCGCAATCTCTGCCGGCAGCAACGCCCTTGCCACGCACTTCTCCTCCGCCTCGTCCAATTCAACGCCGTTGATTTTATCCTCCTGCAGCAGATAAGCGTAATCCCCGTCAATCCGATGTACCTTATAAATTCTTCTTGTCATATCCATTCCATGTTCCTCCATTTACTATATTTCGTAACTATTCAGAACCATTCGCAAAATGCTGCTACGCAGCTCCCATCTACAAAACTTCCCGATACACGCGCAGCACATTCCCGCCAAAAATACGATCCAACTGGCCTTCTGTGAATCCCGCTTCGTGCAAAGCGTCCCACAAGCGCTCCATGCTCTGGGCTCCCGGCAGCTCCCTGTGCGTGTCAATGCCGTCAAAATCACTTCCAAGCCCCAGCACATCCATCCCACCCGTATTCACAATATGCTTGGCATGGCGCACAACTGCCTGTATCGTACCGGGATTCTCTTCCCCTGCAGGTTTCAGCTCTAGAAAGTCCGCACAGAAATTAAGCCCCATACAGCCGCCCCGCTCCCCAAGCTTACGAATCATATCATCCGTCAGATTCCGCACGCATCCGCAGATCTCCCTCGCATTGGAATGACTCGCCACGAAAGGCCTATTGCTGAATTGCAGCACGTCATAAAATCCAGCGTCAGACAAATGGGATACATCGATGATCATCCCCAGATTCTCCATGCGGTTGATAAACTCTCGCCCCCGCTCGGTCAACCCGTTCTCCGTGTCGGGCACACAGAGGTACCTGGTAAGCGCCGCCTGGATTTCCGCCTTCTCCCGCTCCGCACACTTCCCCTCCCGCAGCTGTTTGCAACGTGCCCAGACTACTTTTCCTCTCTCACTGTTCAGATTGGGATAAGCCAGCTCATTCGGATGATTCCATGTGAGAGTCATCATTCTCACACCCATCTCGTAAAGCTGTTCCAGCTTGGCAATCTCTCCTTGGCAGACCGCGCCCTCCTCCACGGTGAGAAGCGACTGCAGTTTCCCCGTCATTTGATTCTTTTGAATATCCGCAAAAGAATACACCGGAGCAAGAATATCCGCATTGGCGGCAAGTTCCTCCCGATACACTTCATAAAGGGCACAGACCTCGTCCCATGGACTCCCCAGGCTCTCCCCGCACGCCCCGATATCCACAAATAAGGCGAAATTTTGGAGCAGGTAACCACTCTTCTTCATACGCTCCAGATCCACATGCAGATCATTCTTCCACAAGCCGCAATCCCTGCCCTGCCTTCTGTTCTTTAAAATCTCCGATATGGTATCACAGTGCATGTCAACAATATTCATTTATTCTCCCCCGTCTGCATCACTGCATGACATTTTAGGAAATCCTTCCAAAGCGCGATATACTGAGCCTTCAAATGGACGCCGTCATAGGTGTACCCTGCCACCATAGCGCCCGTCTCGTCACACACCGTCGGATTCACATCAAGATAGAAAATATTTTCATTATCAGCTATCGCCGCGATTCCCTCGTTACGACTGTCAATTCCCTCGTTGGTAATATAATCCCCCTGCAAAGACCGCTCCTCGGTAACCTTCATGATACTTTGCAGATAGATCATTGCATCCGGCTGAAGTTCCCTGATATGCGCCACACACTCCGCATACTTCTCTAAGAAGCTCTCCACTGTTCCGGTTCCCATCTCGTTGATGCCAACCATCAGATATACCTTGGCAAACTGCTCCCGGGATAATGCCTCCTCTATGGTAATCTTCTTTTTCTGCCCCTCCACCGGAACAATCGCGCTGGTAAAAAGCTTATGGACGGAAAGCCCCGTGGACGCATAGAAAGTGCTGATCTCCTCAAGCCCGCCGTACTCGTACATCCCCACAATGCGGGAATCTCCAATAAACACAGCATCCGCAAAGTAATCATCCTCCACGGTTTGATAGACAACCTCCTTGTCGCCCTCGGCATCATTTTCCGCGTTGGCATCCGTGGCATCCACAATATTTTCTGCCGCAACAATATTCGGAAATACTCCCTCGCCAACCAGTGTCGTCAAATTATTCGCCAATGCCTCCACCTGTTGTTTGTCTGTTCCATCTGGGTACCTCTTGACAATGCTCAATAGCCCGTCGCCGGCATTTTGCAAGGGTTTCACATAAATTCCCCACCCATCGCTGAACGTGAGAAAAATGCAGCCAAACGCCACCAGCAATGTCAAGTAAAGCTTATCCGCCGCTCCCCTATTTTTCTTGCGTGAATTCTTTCGTTGAGTATTCTGTTGAATCGTGTCTCTATTTTCATATTCTTCTTCCAATTTCACCATCTCCATTAAAAATTACCATACATGAAGGGATTGTTCCCCTCCACCATAATGCGCCACACGCAAATCCAGAACAATGCAGCCAAAATCACGTTCACGACCAAGCTGTTTTTGAATCTGCGATAGAGTCTCTTAATCAAAGGCGTGCATGCAATCAAGGAAAACGCCATCAACCAGCCATAGTTTTGCAGCGCCACAAGCCAGTCATTTGGCATCACGGCAAACTGCGGCGTGGCGCCAAACATCCTTGTCAGGTACACAAAAAGCTCCTTGATGTCCGTGATTGCAAAGCACATCCAAGTAATCGGTATCACCGCCCACAGATACAGACGGGACAGAAAAGACATACGCTTCCACGCACTCCCCTCCCCTGCGGGATGTCTGTCCAGAAACGCTTTCAACTGCCGCTCTGCCACAATCAATATCCACAAAAGCGCCCCCCATATCAGGAAATTACCGCTGCCTCCGTGCCACAGACCAGTCAAAATCCACACAACCAACAGGTTGCGCACTGTACGCAGCTCCCCCTCGCGGCTTCCTCCCAGAGGAACGTAGATGTATTTGCAGAACCAACGCCCCAAAGTGATATGCCATCTGCGATAGAAATCCCGCACAGACCTTGCCATATAGGGTGTCTTAAAATTCTCAGGCAGGGAAAAACCCATCATAGCGCCAAGCCCCACCGCCATCAGCGAATACCCATAAAAGTCGAAATAGATTTTCAGGGAGTACGCGATAGCGCCCAGCCATGCCAGAGGTGTGGAAATACTCTCAAATCCCCGCACCTGCACGTCATGCCACAGGAGCCCCACCCGATCCGCCAGAAGCACCTTTGCCGCCAGACCCAACGTGAAGATTTTCAACCCATTCTGCACGCTGCGCCAAGTCATCCGCCTCCTCGTCATAGCCTCGGACATGTCCCCATAGCTTGTAATGGGTCCGGAGACCAGCTTGGGAAACATTGTCACATAAGTCGCAATCTTGACAAAGGAATGCTCCGCCGGAATCTCTCTTCGGTAGACATCAATCAGATAGGATAATATCTGAAAGGTATAAAAACTCACTCCAAGAGGCAGCGCGTCCCCCTTCAAAAACATCTTAAGCAGGCATAAAATGGCAACATTGCCCGATAAGGCTGTCACAAAGATTCGTTTACGCCGCCTCACACCCTTTGCATATTCTTCTTTATATCTCCAACTTCCTTTATATTTTACATCCGCTCCCAGAAATCTTCCCACACGGTAATTCACGAACACGGATCCCAACAAGAGCAATAGATAATAAGGCTCTCCCAAAGCATAGAAAATCATGCTTCCCACAAATAACGTCACATTCTTATGTCTGTCAGGTGTCAACCCATATATGATAAAAAATATCGGAAGAAAATAGAGCAGAAACTCTATACTGCTGAGTATCAAGAACAATCACATCTTTCTATCTTAAAAATATTATTTTTGAAAAATTTATTTTCTTTTCTTTTAATACTAGCCCGAAATTCGACCCAATACAACAAAATTTTTCTTAATTTTCACATGCAAATCGTTACAAACCTGTAATATTTATGTAAAGTTGCAAAAAAATATGCTATAATATATGTAACTGTTCAGAACCAAGCAAATTTATGGGAAAAATGACGTTGAAAGCTTGCTTTCATAAGGCGTTTTACCCATAAATTCATTTGGCGAGAGCCAAATATGAGCAAAATGGAAGCTGCGTAGCAGCATTTTGCGAATGGTTCTGAATAGTTACTAACACCGCATGAAAAGGAGTTTTCCGATGAAAGAACAGCTTTACACCATTCCCCTAAATGACGCCGTGAATGCACAGGACGAATGTCCTTTTTGCTTCATAGAGCGCAGCATTGAGCAGGATGTTCTGGACTTTGTGCTGGGAAGCGGCTCTTCCTATATGGAGTCGGACATTCGTGACATGACGGACAAAGCCGGATTCTGTAGACAGCATTTCAAGAAAATGTTCGACTATGGCAACACCTTGGGCAATGCATGGATTCTGAAAACCCATTATCTGCGCATGTTGAAGGAGATGCAGACAGAATTTGCAAACTTTAAGCCCGGCAAGTCTTCCCTGAAAAATAAATTGATGAAGAGCCCCGGGGAGAGCAATGGGGTCAGTACATGGGTGCGCAAGAAGGAAGCCTCCTGTTACATCTGCGATCAATACAAAGACACCTACGCCCGCTACATGGACACATTTTTTTATTTATATAAAAATGATGAAAGCTTTCGGGAGAAGGTGAAACAGAGTAAGGGCTTCTGCCTGCCTCATTTTGGAGACCTGTGCGAAGCCGCGGACAGCAAGCTCTCCGACAAGGACAAGGAAGCCTTCTATGCCATGGTGTTTGCCCTGATGGAATCCAACATGAACCGCGTCTCGGAGGACGTGGCATGGATGGTGGAAAAGTTCGACTACAGGAACAAAGACGCTGATTGGAAAACTTCCAAGGACGCCATTCAGCGCGGTATGCAGAAATTAAAAGGCGGCTATCCCGCCGACCCCAGTTATAAAATGCAAAAATAATCCTTCTATTTTGATTGATAGACCAATTTTTTCATCATATCCAGATAGGTGCAGACCTCCTGATAAAGCATTTCCGGTTGGAAGGATGCATCCTGAAAACGCTCCGCCATCAGCCCTTTGAGCGTCAAATCCATCATATTGCGCAGCTTGTCTCCCTCCACGCCCGCAGGAAACCTTGTATCATCCGCGCGGGCGTAGATGGACTCATAAGTTTCCAGCAGGGTGTCTCGCTTTTCCTCCACCGCCAGCAGGGCTTCACTGACATCCTCCGACATAGAGCGGTTCAGGAACAACTGCATATAAGGATATTCCCTCATAGCACGCATACGCGCTGCCTCCACCTGCCTGATCAGCTCAAACAAATCCGTCTCATCTGTGGACACAGCACCAAGCTCCAACACCATATATCGCACACTGTAGTCATAGGCAAAGCAATAGACTCCCAGCTTACTCTCAAAATAATGAAACAACAGACCCTTGCTGATACCTGCCTCCTTGACAATTTCATCCGTACTGGCATGACGATAGCCATGCAGGGCAAATACCTTCAATGCCGCATTGATCATTCTGTCCTGTTTTTCTTTTTTCAAGTCAAAAAACTTGCCATTCATCTATCGTACTCCATTTCCTTCGGACTCAATCACATGCTCATTTACTATATCATACTCAGGATAAGCTTTCAACCTGTAAAATTTCCATAAAAATTACACATATTCTCTTTTCAATTTCACAAAATAGTATTAATATATAGATATAAAAAATTTTATTGGTATAAAATTGGCATTTATTGGAAAGGAGAATCATATGGCTAAAAAGTTTGGTAAATTCTTATTATTCACTGCAGCGGTAGGCGCTGTCGGTGCTGCCGCCTACTACTATATGCAAAAAAAGGACTCTGAATTTTTCGATGAGACGGATGAGGATTATGATGACTTTAGCGAGGATATGGACGGCAACGACCCCGCCCGTACTTATGTCCCCCTGAATACCGAAAATGCTTCTGCACCTGAGTCTCAGGCAGCCGCGCAGGCAAAGGAATCCTCCAGCGACGATTCCTTCACACCGCTCACGGAGCAAGCTCCGAGAGTTATGGAAGCCGCCAAAAATGACACCGCGGAAGCCGTAGAAGAATTCTTTGATGAGAGCGCTCCCGAGACAGCGGAAGTCTCCGAAGAATTTTTCGATGATGACGACCTCTCCAACTAAGCATATCCCCTATTATAATAGATAGTGAAATAGCAAGACAAATTGGAAGCGTGGTCACAGCCACGCTTCCTTTAATTGTGCAACTCCCTGCCGTATGGCATTCTCCTCCATAGCGCCAAAACCCAAAAGCACCGTGGCTTGCTCCCCTAACGGCTCCACACAGCTGTCAGACATTCCATAAACCCGCACCCGCTTCCCGACTGCCCGACGAATCAGCTCTGCCTCTGTCACATCCGACTTTGCCGTGAGCAGAAGATGCAGTCCTCCATGTTCACCGGAAATCTCAAAGCCTCCTTCAAAGGGTGCTAACTCCTGAAGCAGCAAATCATGTTTGGCGCGATATATCTTGCGCATCTTATTCAAATGTCTCTCAAAATATCCGTCCCTGATAAACTCATTCAAAACACGCTGGTCAATACGGGACACCGTACAGGAATAGAAATAACAATCCCTGCGATAAACCTCCAAAAGCGTTCTGGGAAGCACCATATAACTCACACGAATCGCCGGCGCGATCGCCTTGGAAAACGTTCCCACATAGATCACCTTCCCCTTCTCGTCAGATGCCTGCAGGGATGGAATGGGTTTCCCCCGATAGCGGAATTCACTGTCGTAGTCGTCCTCGATCAAATATCTGTCCCCGCCCCTGTTGGCCCATTTTAACAATTCCATCCTGCGTCCGATGGGCATCACCGTCCCCGTGGGGAACTGGTGGGAAGGCATCACATAAGCCACCTGCGCCCCCGTCGTCTTCAACGCGGATACCAACATACCATTTTCATCCATGGGGATGCTTGTCACATGATAACCAAAAGATTTAAAAATCTGCCAGGTTCGCATATAAGTGGGATTTTCCATGGCGATTTCCACTTGCCGCCCCAGGATTTTCTCCAAAAGCATCAAGAGATAGTCATTTCCCGCGCCCACGATAATCTGCTCCGGCTCACAATTTACCCCTCTGGAAGAATGAAGATAACGGCTGATGGTCAGGCGCAGCTCGTAATCACCCTGAGGCTCCCCTCTGGCAAAAAGCTCGCTGTTTCCGTCGTTCAATATATTTTTATTGATCCGCTTCCAGACACTAAAAGGAAAACCTGACATATCAATGCCATGGGGGGCAAAATCATAGACAAAGGAATTCTGCTGCGAAGTATCCCGCTTGGGAGATGGAACAATCTCCCTCTCCTCCTCGTCCAGCCGAAGCATCTCCTCCATGGGACACACGAAATATCCTTTGTAGGGCTTCGACTCGATATAGCCCTCGCTCTGCAGCTGCTCGTAAGCATAGTCCACCGTGCTCCTCGCCACCTGCAGGTACTCCGCCAGAGAACGCGTGGAGGGAAGCCGCTCTCCGGACAGCAGCTTCCCCTCCCATATCTCATGCCTGATATGCTCGTAAATCTGTTCATACAGACATTTATCACTATTTAGTTGCAGCCTTATGGTCATATCATACATATCATTTCTTCTTCATCGCTTGAAGAATATCATCCTTCAAATCCCTTGCCTTATCCTTGATACGCGGGGTCGCACCAGGGGCAGTAAGCACCTTTGCCACAAACTTGCTGGATCTCTCATAATCCTTGTTCTCAAATGCCAATACGCCCAACAGATAGTCCATGGTCACCTCGTCCATACCGCACATAGGGAAACTCTCCGTGGAAAGTGCCTCCGCAAAACCCTTGTAGGCGTTTTGCAAATGAAGTGCCTCCATCTTGCGTGCCTCCGCCACAGCATTGGCGTCCGCCTTCCCACCATCCTCCAAGGACTGGGCATATCCTCTGAAAATCCATGCGCTCTTTAAACTGATATATGCTTTTTCACTATTCTTTGCGTGCTTTACCACAGCATTTGCCAAAGCAAGCTTATAACGCTCTATGGCGTCCTCATAACTGTACGTCTCCCCATTATACTCGTGCAGCACCACCTTCGGCGTGATATTTTCCTTGATCAGCTTCCCCTGTGCGGAGGTAATCTGTGTGAAAAATCTGCTCAACGCCGCGTAACCGCACGTGTGACACATCAACACATCATATTTCTGCGTGTCAATGCCTTCATGTATGGGTCTCAAATCCCTGTCATTCTTTATCAGCCTTGCCCTTCCTGTCTTGGGAATCTTATTCGTGACCTTCGCTCCGCAGACAGGACACTCAAGTGTTTTGTCATAAATAAAATCACTCTCCTGTATTGTGGGCTTCGCCTCTTCCTTCGCCTCCGCTTCCTTTTTCTTGGGATCTTCGAATAAATCTACCCCTTCCAAATTATCCAACCCTAATCCTGAAAACAATCCATCCATAAGTAACCTCTCCATTTCTGCGCCGCCGTCCACGCTACTCTCCTTGTTTCGGCAATGTGTACGAACTTTTTAATGATACGATCCTGTTGAACACCAGCGCATCCTCCTTGGAATCTCTGGCATCCACATTGAAAAATCCCTGTCTCACAAATTGGAAACTATCATAAGCCTTTGCTCCTGCGAACGCGGGCTCCAGATAACAATTCTCAAGAACCGTCCGGGAGTTGGGGTTCAAATTCAGACTTCCATCCTCATTGTACACACCCTTTTCCTCGTCAATCAGATTCTCAAACAATCTCACCTGTGCGACAACCGCCTGTTCTGCAGACACCCAATGAATCGTCCCTTTCACCTTGCGTCCGTCCGGACTGTTGCCCCCCTTGGAAGCGGGATCATAAGTGCAATGCACCTCCGTCACCCTGCCCTGCGCGTCCTTCACGCATCCGATACATTTGACAAAATAAGCGTTCATCAGTCGAACCTCATTGCCGGGGAACATTCGGAAATACTTCTTGGGCGGCTCTTCCATAAAGTCCTCCCTCTCAATATAGAGTTCCCGGCTAAAAGGCACCTGTCTGGTTCCCAACGCCTCGTTCTCCGGATTATTCACTGCCTCCATCATCTCCACCTGTCCCTCAGGATAGTTGTCAATAATGAGTTTCACCGGGTCAAGCACCGCCATATAACGAGGCGCCTTGGGCTTTAAGTCCTCTCTGATACAATACTCCAACATCGCATAGTCCACGGAGGATTGACTCTTGGAGATACCGCACAGCTCCACAAACATCCGAATAGACTCCGGTGTGAAGCCCCGCCTTCTCAGCGCCGCGATCGACACAAGTCTGGGATCGTCCCAGCCATCCACGATGCCGTCCTGCACCAATTTCTTGATATATCGTTTCCCTGTCACCACATTGGTGAGATAAAGCTTTGCAAACTCTATCTGTCTGGGAGGATGGGGATATTCCAGTTCCCGTACCACCCAGTCATAAAGCGGTCTGTGATCCTCAAATTCCAATGTACATATGGAATGGGTAATCCCTTCGATGGCGTCCTCTATCGGGTGTGCAAAATCATACATCGGATAAATACACCATGCATCCCCTGTATTGTGATGCCGCATATGCGCCACGCGATAAATCACGGGATCTCGCATATTGATATTAGGAGACGCCATATCAATACGGGCGCGCAGCACTTTCTCCCCGTCAGCATACTTCCCGTTTTTCATATCCTCAAACAGCTGCAGATTCTCCTCCACGCTGCGATTACAGGAAGGATCCTCCTTCCCGGGCTCCTCAAAGCTGCCCCGATACTCTCTGATCTGTTCCGCGGTCAAATCTGACACATATGCCTTGCCCTTCTTGATCAGCTTCACAGCCGCTTCATACATCTGACCGAAATAATTAGAGGCAAAAAACAATCTGTCCTCCCAGTCAGCTCCAAGCCAAGCTACGTCAGCTTTGATGGACTCCACAAACTCCTCGTCCTCCTTGGTAGGGTTCGTGTCATCAAAGCGCATATTAAATTTACCATGATACTGCTGTGCCAGACCATAATTCAAGATAATGCTCTTGGCATGCCCTATATGAAGATAACCGTTGGGCTCCGGGGGAAATCTGGTATGAACCGCGTCATACACGCCCTCCGCCAAATCCTTGTCAATCTCCTGCTCTATAAAATTCCGGCTTTCCTTCTCCGCCTTCTCCTGCATGACATTGTCGCTCATTGCTGTAAATCCTTTCTCAAAGGCTGATGCCTTATGGAATTTATTGTAACATATACTCCGCAGCCTTAGCAAGCAAATAATCTATTACTTTTCACACGATAGCCAACACGGGACGCTTCAGGCAGATAAGTGGCTAGGATGTGAAAAGTGACCTTAATCCTGGGTTGTCACCTCGTCATAGCTGCGGGCGAACACATCCTTCTCCACCACATAGACGTCGTGGGGATCGTCAGAGCGCACCGCAAGCCAGTCGCCTGGTTTACCCAACATATATTTATTCTTGTCCCATGCCGGGAACACCTTGACCCCCTTTTCCAAGGGCTTCGCATAAATCTGCACCTTGCCGGTGGGAACGCACTTTCTGGCATAATCGGTCAGTGTCAGGCTCTCCCCGTTTGACCTGTTCTTGATGACAGGCATGTATTCCTGTTTTACGGTGCAGTCTTCCAAACTGTACTTCTCATCCAAGCGTTGATAACTGTTCTCGAACTTCTCCCTGCGGTTGGGGTAAACCTCACCCTTGATACCGATGATGATATACCAGTCCTTCTCCACGGTCAGCTCGATATCCCCCTCCAAGGTGCGAAGCGTGATCGGGGTGCCTACAGGGAGAATGCTGTCCGTCTCCACATAGCCCACAGGAAGCTTTTTCTTCTCATACAGCCCCATCTGGTCGAAATCAGCCTCATACTCCGATGCATAAACCAGGTCAAAGCTGTCAAAATACTCCACCATGCGGTTGTTAAAATACCCCTCCCCGTGAAGTGTGGGATATTTCTCCTCGTAGAGCTTTCTGCTGATAAAACCGCCCGCTTTCTCATAATGCCCTCCACTGGAGCCGATTCCCTCCGCCAGGAATCCTGCAAGCTCGCTGGCATTGACTTCCCTGATACAACTGCGCACGGAGAATTTATAATCCTCGTTCATCTCGCTATACACCACACAAGTATTTACCACATCCACCTGCAGGAGAAAATCACTGATGAGTCCCAAAATATTCGGGTCACAGGGCTGCGCCTTGATCACCGCAAAGTTATGGTCGTCATTAAAGCTGCAGCGTAACATTGCAACACCCGCAATCTCCAATTCCTGGAGGGAGAGATTGGAATTGCGGAACAGCGTTACAAGACTCTTATCACAAGGCACGGACTCCCGCATGTCCATATCCAGGGGATTATGAATCTCTGAAAACTGGTTGGTGTCCATAAATAATCCATAGTACAGCGCCGTGCCCAAGCGTTCGTCATCCACCACATACCCCGCGTCCACGAGAAGCTTCCACACCAAGGTGGAACAGCTTCCCAGATTCGGATTGATGATGCTCAACTCTATATCCTCGATCTCCTGTTGATGATGGTCGATCACGGCAATCGCCTCCGCGGTAAGACCCGTGACGTTTCCCGCCCCATACTGACAGTCCACGGTGATTAACAACCCCTTCACCGCAATTCGCTTGTCCTCAAAGGGCGTCACATACTCTATGGGAAGATTTAACTTCTCCACCATGAGACAGATATTTGACTTCTTGATCACGTTCTGTCCGCTGTACACCAGACGGACGTCCTTCCCCTTGCTCTTAAAATAGCAATACAAACCATAACCGGAACCCAGCGCGTCCGCATCCGGATTGTCATGACATTGAATAGTTATGGGATTGTATTTTTCCAAATCTTTTAGCCGCATTTTCACATTCTCCATAAAGCTTAGTGATGGAACAGTCTGATACCGGTGAATGCCATCACCATTTTATATTTATCACAGCACTCGATCACCACGTCGTCCCTCACGGAACCACCCGGCTGGGCGATATATTTCACGCCGCTCTTGTGTGCTCTCTCGATATTGTCCGAGAAGGGGAAGAAGGCATCCGACCCCAGCGTCACATCCTGCATCTTATCCAGCCATGCACGCTTCTCCTCTCTGGTAAACACGGGGGGCTTCACCTTGAAAGTGTGCTCCCACACGCCGTCCGCCAGCACGTCCATACACTCGTCCCCCATATACACGTCAATGGCGTTATCTCTGTCCGCTCTGCCCAATCCATCCACGAATTGAAGCCCCATCACCTGAGGGGACTGACGCAGGAACCAGTTATCCGCCTTTTGCCCTGCCAGTCTGGTACAATGGATGCGCGACTGCTGCCCCGCGCCGATTCCAATCGCCTGTCCGCCCTTCACATAGCACACAGAATTGGACTGGGTGTATTTTAGGGTAATCAACGCAATCTTCATATCGATCAGAGCGCTCTCGGGAATCTCCTTGTTCTGTGTGACGATATTGGAAAGCAAATCACCATTGATATCCAGCTCGTTCCTGCCCTGCTCAAAGGTGATGCCATACACTTGCTTTTTCTCCACAGGAGCGGGCACATAGGAAGCGTCTATCTGAATCACGTTATAACCGCCCTTCTTCTTCTCCTTCAGGAGAGCCAATGCCTCGTCCGTATAACCTGGAGCAATCACCCCGTCAGACACCTCTCTCTTGATCAACTTCGCCGTGTCCACGTCACAGATATCCGACAAAGCGATAAAATCACCGAAAGAAGACATTCTGTCTGCGCCTCTCGCCCTCGCGTAAGCACATGCCAAGGGAGAAAGCTCCCCCAGATCATCCACCCAATAGATTTTAGCCAATGTCTCGTCCAGAGGAAGCCCCACTGCAGCCCCTGCAGGGGACACATGCTTGAAGGAAGTTGCCGCCGGCAAACCCGTCGCCTCTTTCAGCTCCTTCACCAGCTGCCATCCGTTAAAAGCATCCAGGAAATTTATGTAGCCGGGCTTACCGTTTAAGACAGTCACCGGCAGCTCACTGCCATCCTCCATGTAGATACGTGAAGGCTTTTGATTCGGGTTACACCCATATTTCAACTCCATCTCACTCATAATCATTACTCCTCCTTTGTTTTTGATTTTTATTTTCTATTTTTCATTCCGATTCGCTCCATCATCTCACAGAGCAATGTGTTAAATCTTGTGTCAAATGCCATTGGGATATTATGTTCTGCCCCTTCCCAAACTTCCACCCTGCATTTTATATTGATTTGGTGGAGCGCCGTGACGCTTTCCTTAACCTCCGCCGGCTCCTTCGCTCCCGCAAGAGCAATCATTGGAATTCCGGCGTTCGCTAACCCACCCACCGACTCAAGGGTAATGTTGTTGTAAACCGTATTTTTAATCGTCTCCAACTGCTCCTTTTGCACTTGCTCAACAAACTCTTTTCTCATCGCTCCCGGAAGACCATACCTGAGCCCCATGAGATTGCATAACCATTTTTTTTGCATGAATAAAAGCTGCTTTTCATTGGCCGCCAACATCTTCGACAGCATAGGCTCCTCCTTGATCAGCCAAGGGCTCACAATGACAGCACTGTTGAACAATTCCCCATACTCCGATATCAGCCGAACCGCCAGCTGCGCCCCCAGCGAAAAGCCGACCAGCATCACCGTCTTATTCAAGCCCCTGATATAATCTGCAAGCTCCTTGACCGCCTGATCCGGGTCAAATACCCTGTCAGCATCATTTCCATAGCCCATGATATGGGGCACTACAAGGTAATATCTGTCAGAAAGAACATATTGCTTGCCAAAGGAATGCACAAAATGAGCCCCATGCAAAAATACAATTGTCGGCTTTTGACTGTCTCCATATTGTTCAAAATACATAATTGCCTCCATCCAATCGAGTAGAGAAGAAATCTGCCAAGCCTGTTTCCAAGCCTGGCATTTAGTATAACACAAAACACATAAAATGGAAAGACCACTTCACTTCCACGAATGAATTTACCGACATTCCTCAATGGCATAAATATACTCCATGGGAATCTCCTGCTGGTCTGTGAATAAAAGCCTGCGGGCAAAGCTGTCAATCTTCTTCACCCTCCCTTTAACCGTCACATAAGCCCCGCCGCTCTTTCTCTCGTCGGGCTGAAAATAAGTTACCTCCACCTCCGGCTGCGACGAGAGATTTTCCTGAATCCATCGAATTTGTTCATCCAAAAGCTCCCGCCTGTCCTCGTCAAGCTCCGCAAAGTCCTCCGTCAGCCGCTCCGTCTCCCGAATTGCCGCTTCATGCCCGGTAAGCGCCGCAAAGGGCGAAAACTGCGCCGCCCGGTTCAAGGGCGACATCTGCGGATGGCGCGAAGATACATGATGAGGCAGATTGATGATGTCCTCATAACCGCTTTCCCGCTCGCCTCTCATGCCTTGTGTCCTCCAATCTGACGGTTCCGTTCTCTCGTCATTGCGCCCTCCTGCAGATTCATTCCCTTCAACACCGCGTTTTTCCCATATTTTGCCTTAATGTCTATCATGGCCTCCTGGAGTCTTCGCTCCTTGGACAAACGAGCGTCTTCCGCCTCCCGATCTTTTTCCAAAGCCTCATAATCCGTGAAAAGGTCAAGCTGCTCGAAATTCCCTGCATTCTTCTCCTGCGCCTGTGCCTCGTCCACAAGCCCATCCGCCGCCACTGTCACGCGCCGCACCAACAGAAGCGGGTTCACGATTCTGTCATACAGCTCCGTCACCGCATCCATGATCACCTGCGTGGAGGAGGTCAATCGGGGGAGCCTTACCGTCCCGTGGGCATGCTTGGGAACCCGCCTGCCATAATGATCCGTGGTAACTTCTCCCTTATACGCACTTCTGACTTTCGGGTCTGTCAGGCTCTCAATATCATAGCCAATCGTCAGTGTCATCTGGTCTGTCACCAATTTCTTCTCCACCAAATCCAACACCAGCAAATCCGTCATCTCCCGCACAATCAGCCTCCCTCTCTCAAAATCATAGGGACACTGCAGCACCTGCCCGGAACTGATGCTATTGTTCTCCGGCTTGTAGGCTTTGATCATATCAATCGTGGTGGGCTCCCACCCCCAGGCATGGTCGATCAAGAGCTCCGCATTGACGCCGAACATCTGATATAAAAGTTCTTCATTGTAATAATCCCTGTCGCTCCCGAGGGAACACCTGGCAATGTCCCCCATGGTGAACAGCCCTGCCGCCTCCAATTTCTTCCGATAGCCATGCCCCACCCGCCAAAAGTCCGTCAGCGGGCGATGCCCCCACAGCTCCCTTCGATAACTCATTTCATCCAGTTTTGCAATCCGCACACCATTTTCATCCGCCGGAACGTGCTTCGCCATAATATCCATAGCCACCTTGCACAGATACAGGTTCGTCCCGATGCCTGCCGTCGCCGTGATCCCCGTCTCCTTCAGGATTTCCCCTATGATCTTCGCCGCCAGTTCCCTGTCCGACATCTGATAAGTGTGCAGATAATCCGTCACATCCAAAAACACCTCGTCTATGGAATAAACATGCATATCCTCCGGGGCAATATATTTCAGATAGATACTGTAAATCCTTGTGCTGTACTCCAAATAGAAAGCCATCCTGGGCGGTGCGACGAGATATTCTAATTCCAATTCCGGGTGTTCTGCAAGCTCCGGCGCCTGAACGGATGTCCCCTGAAAAACCCTTCCCGGAGCCCTACGCTTTCTCTCGATATTGACCTCCTTCACCCGCTGCACCACCTCGAACAGTCTCGCTCTACCGGGTATACCGTAAGCCTTCAACGAGGGCGACACCGCCAGACAGATGGTTTTCTCCGTCCGCGCCGCGTCCGCCACCACCAAATTGGTGGTAAGGGGATTCAGCTTCCGCTCCACACACTCCACAGAAGCATAGAAGGATTTCAAGTCTATCGCTATATAGGTTCTCTGCTTCTCTTCCATAGCCTGCACCTACCTTATTTTAAGCCCCTGATATCAACGCTGAACAGAACTCTGCGATCTTTACATTATCCTCCTCTTTCGCATTTTTCTTTGGATCGATCAAAATAAGTTCTGCCTCGAATTGTTCAATACCAATGTGCTTTTTCATCTTATCAATAGCTTTCTCTGCGCCGCCTCCGCTAAAACAAGTAAAAATTGCTATTTTCTTTCCTTTGATATCCTGATTTTCATTGATGAAGGTTCTCAGCGGAGGCGCAAATGTACTTGCCCATACAGGCGTTCCAAATATGATCCTATCGTACTTCTCCTCGTCAAATTCATAAGGTTGTAATGCCGGGGTTTCACCCATCACAGCACTTTTACCTCCCAAGAAAAACTTCTTGGCTCCTTTGTCAGGATACGCTTTCTCCGGCTCAATTCGAATAATATCTACCTCTCCTGAAGTTTTGATGCCGTCTGCAATTTTATCAGCCACAAATTTTGTATTCCCTGACATGGAATAATATACGATTGCTGTTCTCATCATCCTAATCCTCCTCAAGAAACCGCAGTACGAATTCCCTGTAGTCTTCACCCAGCGGAATCTCATAGTCCACAAACAGCTCTCTTCGCTGCGTCATGACTTTTTCCTGTTTCACCGGATTGAAGCCCTCTTTCTGAATGTCTGTAAAATAAACGCCAATCCCTCTCTTCTGCCATGACGGAAGATCGTTATAATTGATACCTTTCTGAAACAGCAGTTCATTCTTGTACGCCACACTCTTCCCTTCCAATTCCATGGTGGCGTCATTCTGGCTTTTTCCCTCTCTGCGGAGCGCCCAGTAACAGTGCGCATTTAAGGAATTCCGATGCGAATCCTCCTGCCGCCACACAAAGTAGTCTGCGACCCTGTCCTTACCAGGCAGCGGCACCACGCGGCAGTCAAATGTCGCCGCCTGCCCTAATGCCAGCGAAAACGCCGCACTCGCCTCTCCTGCCAGAGTCGTATTGATCTTACGGACTTTCCTGCCAAATGTACGGTCTTCGGGATGAAACAAAAGAGAGATCTCATCGCTTTCGGTGTAGCCGTAAACGATCCGGAATCCCACATTCATCAGAGATTTCACCGTTTCTACCATCATATCCCTGAATTTCATATCAAATGGCGCCTCAAATTTACAGATCTCTTTTGTCAGTCTGGTGAAAGACCTGCCATCCAATCGCACCGCGATATACATATCCGGCAGAATATATTGATCCAACGATTCCTCGTAAATGCGCATTTCTTTATCAAAATTATCAAATTTCATTCTCTTCTCTCCTCTTCTTCTATTTCCTTCCACTCATCTACGGTAAATCTCCCGTCTTCCATACGGACATAGAACAGCTCGTCGAACCCTTCCCCATATTCCGGAAGTTCCAGTTTGCGATGCGTAGCTGCCACGGCCTGATCCGGTACCTTTGCCTTCCCTTCCCGATTTTGATTTCTTGCAATGCAGTCGGAAACGGAAGACTGAAAGTAATAGCCTTGGACGCGATAGCCATGATCCCTTGCGGCACGGATATACTTCTCTCTGTCCTCCTTCGTCGGATTTGTATTATCCACCACAAAGGAACGTCCACTCTCCACACATTCCTGTAACAGGAGCTTCTCTTTATTTCTTGTATGCAGGATGTCCAAATTGATATGGACATAGTCCTCGAATTGTTCATGGTAAAAGGTCGATTTGCCACTGGCTTGAATGCCGATAAAAATAATTGCTGTCTTTTTTGTCATGTTTTAGTGAATACTCCTCTACATTGGACGACCATTTTGCTTGAAATTTTAAAATCATTTTACTACAAAATGCCCCATATGTCATTTGAATTCTTATGCAGACACTTTAGTTTTTCAAAGTAGCTTTCTAAAACAGCTTTTATGTAAAAATGATCCCGAGGATATCCCCAGAATCATCAAATTTGCTGAATATAAGATACTTACTCAAATATATTAATAATATAGCCATCAATGGTTGTTAGACTACAAGTTTTTCCGCCCCAAGGCTGTATTTTCACTTCCGTGATTTTATTCCAACCTTTTGATATAATGTAGTCGTGCATTTTCTCAATTCCCTCAACTTGCATAAAAGAAATCAATCGTGGTTCCGGCTGTCCAAAAAACATTTGCATACCAGCCCAGCGTATCTTCAAACCACTTAGCAGTCCTATCCATATCTGATGTCAGGTAGATAGGAGCATTTTCCTTTACCAAATATCCTTTTTCGCTAAATCTGCTCATAGTATTCTTGTATGAATTGTGATTTGTATTATACTTGTTTAGATACTCCTTGGATAATCCCTGAAGATAAGGGTTTCGGAGAAACCTTCGAAACTCCAATAAGCACCTCAAAAACGCTTCGCATTTCCTCAATCGCAGAAATTCACTAAATGCCCGCAAGGGCAATAAATAGAAATTTCTCTATAACTTTCTAATCGGAAAATACATATAATTCTTCCCTGTCTGCGGGCAAGTAAAATCGTGAACTGCACCAACTAACGGAATATTGTTATCCTTCATATACTTTATCGTCTTTGGAAATGTATCATCATTTTCGCATTCTACATAAATATATTCATAACCTGGGATAATCCACTTTGTCCAACCACTGGGAGCTTCTGCATCATCAATACATTCCACTCCTGCAAGATAAAGTCCCTTGTTAAAATTCTCCCACGGAATAAAAGAACGGGAAAAATCAGACATTGCCCCCCAGATTCCAACTATACTTCCATTTTCATCTTTCTTTGCCAAATGCTTGACTTCTTCAAAAAGAGAATTTGCGTTATCCCATAACTCTTGTACAAAAGTCTCACCATCTGATGTGGAACCTTCCTTACCAATTACTACAAAAGATTCTTTCACACACTTATTTATTTTCACAATAATGCTCCATTTTTTCCTTTCGAGTGTAATTCGAGTTATTTACGAGTTTTTAATCATTTTCACTCAAATAAAAACTCAATCAACGACTTTCTTATACCTATTCCTTTACATCTTCATTCGTTATGCAGTGGCTTCTTTACATCGTCTCACCCTGATATCTTTCATTTCCAAATGTCATTTCAAGCAGTTCATTTGCAATCTTCCCGTCTGCAATACGCATCAGATTATCTTCTGCATCTTCTTTCCCGAGAAAATTCATACTTCCGTACCAGACTACCTGATGATCTATAATGCAATAATGTTCGCAATAATCTTCCACGAGATTCATTTCGAATCCCGCCTTTCGCATCTGTTCCTGCAATTCCTGCCAGTATGCACTGTCCCCATATCCATAGCAGTCCGGTTTCCATGTGACAATGACTATTTTAATTCCCGCCTCCTGCTTTTCTCTAAGTAACTGAATCATCTCATACACTTTCTTACCACTGATTGCCGGACTGGAAATGATAATTTCTTTCTCTGCGGTAAGCAGATCAT
>CAMWLG010000061.1 GCA_947175035.1 uncultured Lachnospiraceae bacterium
CAGGGTGTATCATGGAAACATTGGATATTTGGAAAGATGTACACCCGTCCATAGTTACTATCCCTATGGAATGGGGATATAAAATACCTTATGGAATTGTGTATGCAAAGCAGCCGTCCGAACCAATGCAGACATTTATCAACATCATTCAAAACAATTTAGGCGTATGATCTCCTCATCGACTGATCAGCTGCTTCCGCCTTCTATAATAATAGACAAACCCCGTGACATCCGCCAGAACCCAACCGATGGGCACTGCCCACCAGATACCTACAACATTGACCGCTGGAATCGCGGAGAGCACATATGCCAGAACCACTCGCGTCCCAAGAGAAATCATTGTGAGCACCACTGACATTCCGGGCTTTCCCAGCGCCCGATAAAGCCCGTACAACAGAAACAGACAGCCGATGCCACAGTAAAAGCTCCCCTCAATCCTAAGATAGCGGACTCCTTCCGCAATGATAGCCGATTCTTCAGCTTTCACAAACAGAAGCATCAGCGGGCGGGCAAAGATACAGACGACGGCTGACACTGCGACGCAAAAGCCCACCGAAACGGCCACGGCTCCCCGAAAACCTGTGCGTATGCGCTCCTCTTTGCCTGCGCCAAAATTCTGGGCAATGAACGTGGAAAAAGCATTCCCGAAATCCTGCACCGGCATATAGGCAAATGCGTCCACCTTCACCGCTGCAGCAAAGGCAGCCATGACCTCTGGCCCGAAGCTGTTGACCACTCCCTGCACCAGCAATATTCCCAGATTCATAACCGACTGCTGCACGCAGGTCAGCACCGAAAACCCGGCAATCTCCCGCATGCAGCTCCATCGAAACCGTCGCTCTCCCCGGCTGATCTTCAGGCATGGAACTCGCAGCAGCGCATACACTGTGATACCAATTCCCGAGACATACTGGGCAATCACCGTGGCCTCCGCCGCCCCGGCCGCTCCCCGCTCCAGACCAATCACAAACCACAGATCAAGCCCAATGTTCAACACTGCAGAAATCGCCAGAAATACCAGTGGTACTACGGAATTCCCCACAGCCCGCAGCAGCGAGGCAAAATAATTATAAAGAAACGTGGCAAAAATTCCGCAGAATATTACAGCCAGATAGCTGCGCATATCCCCCCACACTTTCTCCGGCACCTGCAAAAAAGGCTGAATGAAGTCAATAAAAACAAACACAAGGATATTTAGGACAAGCGTAAGGCACAATATCAGGACAAAGGAGGCGCAGATGCCCTCCTGCAGCCCTTTTTCGTCCCTCTCTCCGAAGCGAATGGAAAAGCATGTCCCGCTCCCCATGCACAGCCCCAGGAGGATTGACGTCAAGAAGGTCATGAGCGCAAAGGAGGAGCCCACCGCAGCCAGCACATTGGGCCCCAGAAACCTCCCCACAATCAACGTATCGGCCACATTATAACATTGCTGCAAAAGATTTCCCAATATCATGGGAACTGCAAAACGCAGCATGGATCTCATCGCTGCGCCCTGTGTCATATCAGTGTTCATAGACAACCGTTCCCCCTAAAACCCACTATTTCTAATCTTTTCTGGAGCATTTCTCCGCATCCATCGCAAGCACAAACATAAGAGCGCAGAGCGCGTCCTGCGAGTTACAGACATCGATCACATAAGTATCCGTCCAATTCAGGAATTGTTTTGATACCGCCGCAATTTCCTGTCCGGAAGCGCCGAGTATCCTGTAATTCCACTCAAAAAAATCACCCTGAACCTGCCAGCCATTACAATCAATATGATATCTCGGCGTAAAAAGCGTGAATTCCTTGCTGATGCAGCCCACATATGTTCCTCCCAGATAGAGTTCAAATTTCGGCAGCAACGTAAAAACCCGCTCCTGAACTGTTCCCAGCTCCCGCCCGCTCCCATCAAAAATTTTCAGGCAATGCCCCCATGAAAGCTGTCCTTTTACAATATATACCGTATTCCCGTTCTCATCATAAATATCATAACTGTCAAACCACGAAAAAAGTCTCTGCTTAAATAATAACTTCATTCTTTGTTCACCCTTTCAATCACAGCGTGTTCCCTAAGCCACCTGGCTACTCCATTGTTTTCATTGCTGCGAGTCAGATTTTCTTCCAAGATATCTGCAGACTCTGCCCCTGTATGCCGCATATTCCTCTCCAAACACCTTCAGTAAATAAGATTCTTCCTGCAAAATCTGGATATGTAGCATAATGATTGCAAACATGGAGAACACAAATAATATCCAGTTAAAGAACATCAACAATATTCCCAGATATACCAGATCAAAGCCCAAAAATGCCGGATTCCTGCTGAATTTATATATCCCATCCGTTATCATCTTAGTCTCATCCTCTTGGGCGAGACCGGCTCTCCAGCTGTCCTGCATGGTAATCACCGCTGTCGCAAAGATGATATCTCCAATCACCCCCAAAAAACATCCCGCCGCAATAAAGCCTTCCGGCAAATATGATTTCGTCAGGATAATGCTGACCAGCTCCACTGCCACCACGGAATAGGTGGCAAGCTTCAAAATTACCTCCACATAAAAGACCTTGTCCCTGCGTCTGCCTCGGGCCATCTGGTCTGTCCTGATGCCTTTCCTTTTTTGTAAAAGCATCTTGCCGATATAGATTCCATAGAAAATTGCCAAAATAACAAGCCCTGCTACCCTATTCATTTTTTTACCGCCTCAATCTCTGTATCACCTTTCTTTTTCCAACGAATACAGCACACAAGACACTTATATGCCAAAAAGCCAATACAAACTCCTACTGTATTCAAGATAATATCATCAATATCACTACTTCTCCCAATAAAATACTGAAGTATCTCCACAGTTGTACTAATCATTATTCCAGCCATTATGATATGTCTCACTTTTCTAAAATACTCCGATAAAATGGGCAGAAATATTCCGATGGGACTAAACAATAATAGATTGGCATATATATTTAGTATCGTTACCGATCGTATGTCCGAGTGCGCAATATGACTATTATTGCCAACAAACTCATTCCATATTGTTCTAAATGGAATCAGATTCACAGAAGCCAGGTTGTTTTCTAAATAAATATCAAAATACGGCCGTCCAGTTCCGCTGTTAATCCCGGCATCCCAATGAGGCATGATTGTTTGTGATGCCAATCCTGCACCATACGCAGCAAATAGTATAATTACGACTTCTCTCTTCCATACCATTTTGGTTTTTGTTTTTTTATGATATAAGACCCTGAAAACAATACACGTCATCGCGCCTATAAAACAATATGGAACCATACCCCATATGTATTGCATAATCATGCTCATATATTCTCCTCTGAAGACTTTCTTCTTCGCAATAATCATCGTCCAATCCCACAACAGGGAATTTACCGTTTTTCTTTTTCCCCGGCATTATCCCTTTGGTACAAAAAGAAAATTTTGTTTTCCGTACAGGACGAAGCCTCGATCACCTTGCCATAATCAACCTTAATAAGCGTTTTAAGCTCGTCAAACAGAAAACCGTCGTACTGCGGGTGCTCCGACATAACAAATATGGTAGTTTCACTGTCTATACGGAGCGCAAGACACATATCATCGTAAAACGGACCTTTGTCCGTGGTGATGATCATAGCTGCTTCTATCTCCTCTTTCACAAACGTATATTCCCTATTCTCAAAAAAGACCGCTATTTTGCAGTCCTTAATGCAAATCGTATCTTGATTGCTCAAAGTCAGTTTCATAACCTCTCCTATTCCCCCCTCTTTTTCAAAATCATACTATAAATAACCGGATCATATTCAGGAAATTCTTTAAAAGCTTGTACTATTAAGGATTGTGTGAAATATTGATTGGGGAACCGAAACACAGCTCTGTCTCACAAGTCTCTCCGGGCAAGATAACAGCCAATCGTCCGCACCAGCCCCCTGTCCGCCGGCAGCCAGTCCACACTGTCCAAAGTCTCCCCAGTCAGCCATTTTGCCGCCTCATGCTCCTTCAGAACCAGACCGCCGGACCGTACCCGACAGATAAAGCAGTCCATCGACAGATGGAAGTCCGGATAGTCATATTCCACGGTGTCCAAAAGTTCACAGATTTCTATCCGGGTGTCCAGCTCTTCCTCGATTTCCCGCACCAGCGCCTCCTCGGCCGTCTCCCCCGGCTCTATCTTGCCTCCGGGAAACTCCCACCCACCTTTAAACGCTCCGTAACCCCTCTGGGTGGCAAATATTTTGTTATCCTGTAGAATAATCGCCGCCGCTACTCTGATCGTCTTCATCGTTCCTCACACAAACGCAGCACCATTTCTATCTTGTCGTCATAAGTTCCGTCATCATATTTATCGGCATTGGGAATTCTGCCACACTCTTGAAATCCCAAACTTTCATACAAATGATAGGCCCTCTTGTTGGCGCCTGACACCGTTAATTCAGCCTGTTCAAACGGAAGCTTTTTTAGCTCTGCCAAGAGCCTGTTCATCATCAATCTTCCCAGTCCAAACCCCGTATATTTTTGGAACAGCGCAATTCCGATTCCCGCCCGGTGGCTTGCCCGTCTGGTTCCCGCTTTCCCTTCAAAAGAAGCAGTCCCGGCATATTCTCCGTCCACAAATGCCAATAACAAAAGCGCATCCTTTGCCTCATTGTGCTTATTGATAAACTGCTCTTCTTCCTCTTTCGTATACTCTATTTCATCAGGTTCAGACATTAAAAATCTGGTTTCACTTGTGACGGTTTTTAGATAGTCAATCAGCATTTGTGCATCATCCGGCCTTGCGCTGCGAAGCACAATCTTTTTCCCATCTAATGTGTATGTTTCCTCTGCTAATACCATAATTGAGAACCCTCTTTTATGTAACGTCTTCCTACTGTTCAAAATAATCATTGTCAATACGTTTTATATAGATGTCTCTCTCAACAGACACACCCAAATTATACTGTATCATTAACTCTGTCAATTTTTTGCCATCTATTAGAACAATATCCGCATGAGGATAGCTTTTCGCAAACTCTATTGCCCCTTGCGTAAAATAGGAAGTAGTAATAAAAGCGCCCCTTGTAACTGCTCCTAATGCCCCGGCAAAACTCTGTATTTCAGGTCTTCCCACCGAATGCTCTTTTGCATATCTCTTAGCCTGAATCAATATGGGATTAAACCCTAAAGGATCCGTTTTTATGATGCCGTCTATCCCTCTGTCATTTGAAGCGGAAGTTACAGTACCTTTTCCATATCCCATTTTCTCCAATAAATCTGTTACAATTCTTTCAAAGAATGAATCTCCTGCCCGCCCTTCCACAGACATGATCGCATTCATAATTTCATGCGACAATTGACTATGCATTTCTTTGACGATAACATCCAGACGTTCCATTGGACTCGTATCACTTAACAATTCTTCTTGTTCAATGATTTGTCCCCCCTCACCTTGCGCCTGATGATTGATCTCTGCACGCAGTCTTCTCGCAAATTCACCTACGCTTAAATTCTCTCCCAAGATACCTGTTCCCTTTTCGGTAATCGCATAGATTCCCCGCCCTACTCTGGCAATACAGCCGGCATCATAAAGCCAAGTAATCGCCCATCCCGTACGACTCTCGTGTATCGGCGCTCCGCTGCTTGTTCTCCGGTTCTGTTCTTCAACAGAAAGATTTAATTTCTCACATACCGCACTCTTAGCTTGCGATCTGGAAAACTGTGGATACTCAGACATTGTTTCAAGAACAAATTTCAGCATTTCTGTTTGTGATGGTATTCCCATTTGATTATCTCCCCGAATTTTGAATTGTCAATCCTTAAATAATACACGTTTTCTCTCTATCATCTCCTCGATTCTCTCGATATATTGTGCCACTTCCTTCACATTCTCGCACCGCTCAATCCGCCCGTCAGGATACACCCTTTTCGTAATTGAACCTGCCCCCAACGCCACAATGGTCTGCATTTCCTCCATGATCAAAATATTATATAACCCATATTTTCCAGGCTTCGCATAACCCACGTTCTCGAAATTACCGGACATATTCTTCTGCCGATAGAGATAATAGGGCTCCATGCCAAGATGGCGCGCGCCCTCCGCCGCAATCCGCATGGTCTCGTCAGTGTTGCGCAAGGCCTCCACACCATTCTCCTGAATCCATTGGCTCATGTGGGACGCGCGCTTGATTGCCAGGGAATGCACGGTCAGGCTGTCCGGTGCCAGAGCCGTCACCCGGTCTATGGTTCTCTGCACATCGTCTTCCGTCTCCCCGGGAAGTCCCAGAATCAGGTCCATATTGATATTGTCAAACCCTACCTCCCTGGCAAGCCGGTATGCCGTCTCCACCTGCTCCACAGTCGCCTTTCTGCCAATGATATCCAACGTCTGTTGGTTCATGGTCTGGGGATTGACTGAAATTCGACTGACATGATGCCCATACAAAACCTCCAGCTTCTCCCTCGTGATACTGTCCGCCCTGCCCGCCTCCACGGTAAATTCCTTCACCGTGTCGAAGTCAAAATACTGCTTCAAAGCCCCGATCAATCTGGAAATCTGCGCCGGCTCCAGAGTGGTGGGCGTACCGCCCCCGATATAGATGCTGTCCAGAATCTTCCCGCTCATGAGCCTCGCCGCCTGCTCCATCTCATGAATCAGACAATCGATATAGCTGTCCACAAGCTTTCGATATCCGGCAATGGGAAAGGAAGTAAAAGAACAATACAGACAGGTCGTGGGGCAAAAAGGAATCCCGACATAAAGGCTGTATCCCTCACTATCACCCTCTCGCTCCACCGTCTTTAAAATCTCCCGCTCTCTCTTTGCGATATCCAGCCCAAGCCCCGCTTTCTCCCCGCTCACCTCGTATATTCCCGTGAAGGTGTCCAGAATCTCCTGATCCGTACACCCCTGCTCCAACATCCCAAAGGCAATCTTGGTGGGACGAATACCCGTGAGACTCCCCCATGGCAGAGCTTTCCCCGTGAACTGCTTCATAACCCCATAGAGGAATCGTTTGAACTCCTGCTTGTATTGAGCAGCGGCTGCCACCTCGTAATTCCATGAAAACGGCTGTCCACCCAGTTCCACCCGCGCGCCATCCTCAGACAACTCCATACTCATGCGCAATATCCGCTCTCCTGCCTCTAAACACTTCTGCGCACTCTCATCGGTCTGTTTCCTGCGCTGCACAGTACTCTCAGGGGTGAGAATCGTCACGTTTTCCCCCGGATAAAATGCCCTCACAAGAGAATTGACATCATATTCATAATTTGCCCTGTTCAACTCTATTATCAGCATACTATTTTCTGTTTTCCTTCCCTTTCGTACTTGGAGTCCCATTCCTGCCAATAGACCACAGTCCACCTTTTCCAGAAGGGGATGCACCTGTAGAGTTGTCTGCGCAGCTCTCTGCATACGCTCACCGTTCTCTGCAGGCTCGCCTCATCCGGCTGGCCGTTGCCGTAAGTACATGCATCCACCTCGCTCAAAAGCCTGTCAAGCTCCTCCTGCGTGCATGTAATATTCAGCCGGTTCAATTCCGCCACGAGACAATTCCACTCCTTTGCAATCTGCCTGTCCGCACCGGCATGAAGCATCATCCTCACCAATCTCCTGTACTGGTCACACACCTGCCCGGCAGCTTGCATGTTTTGATACAACGTCCGCTTCCTATATCTGTGATAAGCAGCTCCGCCCCATGACAATATCAGGATACATCCCAGCCCGCCGGCCGCTCCCCATAGGATGACATACCAATGCAAGCGCCCGTCGGACTCCCCGGAATCAACGTTCATCTCGACTGCTTCATCGTCCTCATCCTCGTCGTCTTCATCCTCGTCGTCCTCATCCTCATCGTCGCTGTCATCCTCTTCTTCCTCGTCCTCGGACAGCTCCTCTTCATCCTCCAGGAAATCTGATAAATCCAATCCCTCCATCATCTCTAATTGCTGCAGCATTTCCAACCGATTATCTTGCGGGAATGCCACATCCGCCGGCGTGACCTCGATGGGTACCCATCCCAGTACCCCCAAGTAAATCTCTGCCCACGCATGAGCCTGTCTGTCCTTGATCACAGCCGTGTATGTGCCGTCCCCATTCTCCACAAACTCGCTGGGATGCGCGCAATATCCTGTGGCATACCGGGCGGGAATCCCCTGTCTGCGAAGCATCAACACCGCCGCGGAAGCAAAATGGGCACAGTACCCCTCCCGCTGCTCAAACAGGAAATTCTCCACAAAATCCTGCTCGGGAGGACATACGGGCACGCTTAAATTATAGTCCGCTGTCTGCTCCAACAGATTCACTATATTGTACACAGAGTGCCAGACACTATCCCCTTCCACCTCCACAGTCTCCAACCAGGCAGTAAGTTCCGGCAAAAGCTCCTGCGGGTAGTCCCGATAATTGTCATACACATACTGCCTGTACATCAGGCTCTCCTGATTCATCCCTGCCAGCAGCTCAGCCTCTGTCCCCCTATTTTCCTCATTATATGTCCATATGGGATAATATTCATAAGTACAGCTCTCCCCCTGCTTGTCCAGAGAGCCGTCCGCACGAACCGCCCCGTTTTCTTCCAGCCTCGCCCCGTATGGGTACAGGCTATATACATTATCACCCTGCAGCTCTTTTATGATCATGGTGAAAGGCTCTGCCTCGTCCCCTTGACAACGTTTTAATATCTCATAAGAGTAATTTACGAGGGCTGCGTAATCCTCCGGCTGTGTGAATCCATGTTCCGCATAATACCGTTCCAGCCTGACCTCTTCCTCCGCCTCCCATGCGCTCCCTGTGTAGGTGTCCCCCACGAACCCTCTCAGATAAACCGACACGCGGGGATACTCGTCCACCGTGACCTCAAAAAACTTTGCCTGGGTGTAGGAAAAACCTCTCTCCCGAACAAGCTCCCCCTCAATCGTTCCGCTTTTGAACATTCCACCCCAATTCCACACAGCCTTCACTTCCGGAAGGATTCGCTCATTGACCACAAAGGTCAAATGCGTCCTAGTGTCACTGATATTTTCATAAAGCTCCTCTACAGGCGGCAAAACTAACCAATACGCCACAGCCACAACCGCCCCCGTCAAGAGCTGTATCGCCAGAAAAGCCCTGTTCTCTGCCTCCCTGTCCTCCTGAAAATGCGCCGATACAAAAATCATCCCCATTGTAAACACAATGCCTACAATGGCTGAGATATCCGGAAATGATTGGGAGACACTGCCGGCAAGAACAGGCAGTAAATACACCAATCCCGCCGCCCAGACTCTTCGCCGCAGCACTGCATAACCCAATAACAATATCTGGGGCGCCAGAAAAAGCAACATCGCGAATGTGAGCTCTCCCATCCCCGCCCCCGCAGCTTCCGGCAGCACCAGATGAATATTTTGCCGTATATTAATACGCTCCACCATAGGCTGCAGTGCCAGGGAGCCTCCCTGTATCACCGCCTCAGTCCTGACAAGACAAAAAACCGCACAGACTGCCAGATACAACACAGCTCCGCCAATCTGGGATTGCAGCTTTCGTCTTGACCACACCAAACAGGCAGCCAATACCGCCACAGCCGCCCCAAAACACATCCATCCATAATGTGGATTCACGGTCAACAGGGAGCACCATGCGCACAGAGCCCCCGCCACGGCAAGCGCGAACAAGAGTCCTGTTCTCAATTGTCCGTATAACCTCTTTTTATCCATATACACACAGCGCCCCTCTGTATACCCGCATATCCATATCCAAATGCAGGGACTCCTCCTGCATCACATCGCCGCCAATCTGTGTGATATCCAGCGCAAGAAGGCGATACATGCAATCGATGATATCCTCCTCCCTGTTCACCTCCTGTTCATCCCTCTGGCCCATCTTGAACCAAACGACCCGACTCAGTCTCCCGCTGCGATAAAGTGCAAGCATCAATCCCACAGCCAGTTCCAGATAGCTGTCCCATGTCTGTGCTCCCTTTTCATCCTTGTCAAGGACATGCATATTGAGGTAAAGCTCGGCGCCGTCCGTCCTTTTTCCCTCAAAGTCCCGAATCTGCAATTCATCCGTGCGCGCCGTAAGCTTCCAATGGACTCTGTGAAGGCTGTCCCCTGCCCGATAGTCCCGGATCTCATACCCCTCCATCATATCCCTGTCCTCGCCAATCGCACCTATGTATGCTGCCTTGGCCTGATCAATCGCCAGGTTCTTTACCACCGGCGTGATATAAATACTTCTCTCCTCCCTGCCGCTTCCATTGATACCGCACAGCCCCAGATAATCATAAATCCTGACTCTCCGCATTCTAATCACAGCCCGTCCGCAATGGGCAGCCTGCAGCATCACTTTTTGATTCGCTGTCCCGTTGCCCGGAATCTCCCGGATCCAATGCTTCGTCACCTTCAAAGCCTCCCCGGGAGCCTCCCATTCCAAGGTAACACACACCGCCGCAATTGGAAGAAATCCCCTGTTCTCATAGTTAAGATGTAACACTCCCTCCGCGCCTCTTTCCTGAGCTTGTCCTTCGGGCTCCATGGAAAGTCTGCCAGTGCACCGTCCATATATCATTTGTACAGCACCGGCCAACGGAATCAATATCATGACCGCGATACCAAACCGCAGTCCCCGATAACTATACAACATAGAATACCAGACTGCTGCAAGCAATAATCCCCCATAAATCAACCTCTGCCGCGCCATATGTCTATCTGTTTCCCCTCTGTGGTTTCTCCACCTGCTTCATCACATCATCCAAAATATCATCCATACTGCAATTCTCGCCCTTGCCCTTTCCATTGATACGCATTCTATGAACGGCAACATCTTTAAGCACCTTTTTGACATCATCCGGCGACACGTAATCCCGTCCCTCCAGATATGCCGCCGCCCGCGCCACCCTGCCAAGCGCAAGTGTTCCCCGCGGGCTGATCCCAAGCTCCAGATAGGGATGCCGTCTGGTGGCGTTCGCCAACAACACCATATACCGATATATTTTATCATGAATAAAAATCTGCCCTGTCTCCTGCTGCATGCGGATAATCGCCTGTTCGTCCGCCACCGCCTGCACCTGCTCCATGGGCTTGCCGGTATGGCGCTGCTTTAACATCTCAATCTCGTCCTCAATGCCGGGATATCCCATGCTGGTACAGATCAGAAAACGATCCATCTGTGCCTCCGGAAGCCTTTGCGTTCCCGCAAATCCCAGCGGATTCTGAGTCGCCAGCACGATAAACGGCTGCGGCACCGGTCTGGTCACGCCATCCACCGTGACCCGCGCCTCCTCCATCACCTCCAGGAGCGCCGACTGGGTCTTAGGCGCAGTTCTGTTAATCTCGTCAGCCAACAACAGATTGCACATTACCGCTCCCGGGCGATAAGTGAATTCCCCCGTCTCCCTCTGATACATGGAAAACCCGGTGATATCCGCCGGCATTACATCCGGTGTAAACTGAATGCGGTTGGTGCTCAACCCCATCGCTTTGGAGAAAGCCAATGCCAATTCTGTCTTGCCCACTCCCGGCACATCCTCCAAAAGCACATGCCCCCCTGCCAGGATTGCTTCCATTACTTTTTCAACACACGCATCCTTGCCTACAATGACTTTCTGAACCTCTTTTATCACCGAGTGCGCCAGACTGCTTTCTACTCCCATACCCATCTCCTTCCCAACAAAACCCTTTCATCCTTATCGAGAGAGAATAACGAACACCGGCTTCACCAGTGTTCGTTATTTTTGTTACCCGCAAAAGGGATTATACTTTTTCTCATGTCCTACTGTAGTGCTGTCTCCATGCCCGGGATAAAGCTTGATATCCTCCGGCAATACAAAAAGCTTCTCCTTGATGGAACGCACCAATGTTCCCATACTCCCCGTGGGAAGATCCGTCCTTCCCACAGACTCTTGAAAAATCGTGTCTCCGCAGACACAAAAGCCTGCCTCCTCAAAATAAAAACAACAACCGCCCTCCGTATGTCCGGGGGTAGCGATCACCCTGCAGCTGATACCGGCAATGGAAATCTCCTCTCCATCCTTCACATAGACATCCGCGTCCAGAGTACAAGCCCTTCCGGCGTTCTCCGACACATTCAGACCGGCGTCCTGCAAAAGCTCCCGCTCCACCTCACAGGCGAACACCTGCACCGGATCATATCCATGGTGTTCCGCGACCTCGTTGGCTGCCGCCTTCAATCCCTCCACACCCCAAATGTGGTCAAAATGCCCATGGGTCAGGAGAATTCCCACCGCCCGAAGATTATTTTTCTTAAGATTGGCAAAAATCTGCCTTCCGTAATCCGCGGGATCAATGACAATACACTCCTCCGCCCCTTCCCGATACACAAAATAAGTATTCGTGCCGCAGACTCCAAGCACCATACGTCCAATTTTCAACTCACCCATATTTCCCCTCGTTTCACATCAACCTGAAGTTCTCTCAATCTCAATCACGCTCTCAATCCCCCGAATCTTATCAACAATCCGGTTCAATTCCTCTCTGCCGCTAATCTCAAAGGAAACCAACAGCGTGGCGATTCCCTGTCTGCTGGTACGGGTGTTCATGGAAAGAATATTGATTTCTTTCTCAGTGAGTGCCTTGGTGATATCCGCCAACAGACCATTTCTGTCATTTGCATAAATCTTGATCTCCGCCTCGTATTTCTCAGAGACAGTCTCTTCCACCTTCTGCCACTCCGCGTCTATCAGCCTTGCACGCTCCATCTCGGGCAGTCCAAGCATATTGACGCAGTCAGTACGGTGAATGGAGATTCCCCTCCCCCTGGTGATGAAACCCACAATCTCATCCCCCGGCACCGGAGAGCAACACTTGGAAAAGCGCACGGACAAATCCGCTATGCCTTTTACCACTATGCCGCTTCTGGAACGTATATGCTCCGGACGGTTTGTATTGGCAGCAGTCGCCGCCGCTATGCTTTGCAGAACCTCCTCGTTGGTGAGCTCCTTTTTGTGCTCCCTGTCATAGAGTTCCTGCATTTTGTTAATAATCTGCCCTTCCTTCAGGGCTCCATGTCCCACTGCCGCCAGCACGTTGTCCCAATCCCGAAATCCATACTTGCGCAGAACCGCGTCCATATATTCCGGCTTAGACAGATTTGAGTAATTTATCCCTCTCGTCTTACAATAAGCAGCCAAAAGATCCTTCCCTTTGACGATATTATCTTCCTTTAATTCGTCCTTGAACCACTGGTTAATCTTGTTCTTGGCCTGAGTGCTCTTCACCACGTTCAGCCAATCCCTGCTGGGGCCCTTGGAATTCTGGGAGGTGATGATCTCAATACGGTCACCGTTGCGAATCTCGTAATCAATCGTCACCAACTTGCCATTCACTCTGGCACCCACCATCTTGTTTCCCACCGCGGAATGAATATGATAGGCAAAATCAATCGGGGTGGAGCCAGCGGGAAGATTCTTCACGTCACCTGAGGGGGTAAAACAATAAACATGATCTGAGAACAGATCCAAATCATTCTTCAACAGGTTCATAAACTCCCTGTTGTCGGACATGTCCTGCTGCCATTCCAGAATCTGACGCAGCCAGACAAGCTTCTCCTCCTCCTGTGCCTCCACCTTCTTGCCGTCAGAAGCTTCCTTGTATTTCCAATGCGCCGCAATACCAAATTCCGCCGCCTTATGCATCTCAAAGGTGCGTATCTGAACCTCAAAGGGCTGTCCCGAGGTGCCGATCAAAGTGGTGTGTAGCGATTGATACCGATTGGCCTTGGGCATGGCGATATAGTCCTTAAACCGACCAGGGATAGGCTTGTACATCTCGTGAATCACACCCAGAGCCGCATAACAGTCCTTCACCGTCTCCACAATAATACGCACGGCAAACAAATCATAAATCTGATCCAGCGTCTTATCCTGGTTCTTCATCTTCTTGTAGATACTGAAAAAGTGTTTGACACGGCCGTCCACTTTCGCCTCGATACCTGCATTTTCCACATGAGCCTTCACCTCGTCCACGATACCCTGGATATAGCTCTCCCGCACACTCTTGCGCACGGCAATCTTATCCACCAGATCATAATAGACCTCCGGCTCCAAGTATTTCAACGATAAATCATCCAACTCAATCTTAATCTTACTGATACCCAATCTCTGCGCGATCGGGCAATAAATCTCCAAAGTCTCCTTGGCGATGCGCTGTTGGCTCTCTGGACGCTGATACCTTAAGGTTCTCATGTTGTGCAGGCGATCCGCCAGCTTGATCAGGATGACTCGGATATCCTTCGCCATGGCCAAAAACATCTTTCTAAGGTTCTCCGCCTGAATCTCAAGCTTGGCATCCGGTCCCTCACCACCGGAGGAAAGCGGCAGCTTTTCCAGTTTGGTCACGCCGTCCACCAACAATGTCACGTCCTGACCAAACTCCCGCTCCAAATCCTCCTCGGTCATCACGGTATCTTCCACCACGTCATGCAGAAGCCCCGCCACAATCGTCTCCTTGTCCAACTCCAAATCCGCCAGAATGATTGCCACGTTTAAGGGATGAATAATATACGGCTCCCCCGACTTGCGGAACTGATCCTTATGGGCTTCCCTTGCAATCTCGTAAGCTTTGGCTATCATGGAGATATCGTCACTGGGATGGTATTTCTGCACATGAGTAATAAGCCTCTGATACAATGTCTCAGGGGCCACAAACTCCTCAACTTCATTTATCCGGTCATCTACAAAGGTAACCTCATTCTTTTCTTCTGTCATGACTACTCCCAAGTGACTTTCTTTTCAAGCGCCGCCTTACTGTACCATTATTTCCCAGGGTAACAGATTGCGGAGTCCAAACGGTATCCGGCGATTCTCTCCCGCCCTTTCAGGCCCGCAAGCTCCATCAACACCACAACCCCCACGACTTTGCCGCCGAGAGATTCTATCAGCTTGATCATCGCCTCGGTAGTGCCGCCGGTAGCGATCAGGTCATCCACAACCAAAACCTTCTGCCCAGGCTTGATGCTGTCTTTGTGCATCTCGATGACAGCCTGTCCGTACTCCAAATCATAGGCCATCTCCACGGTCTCGCAGGGAAGCTTTCCCTTCTTGCGAATCAAAACAAATGGCTTTCTATTATTATATGCAATCGGAGTCCCAAAAATAAATCCGCGGGATTCCGCGCCCACCACCACATCATAATCCAAATCCTTCACAAGCTCCTGCATCGTGTCAATCGCAAGATGCAGGCCGTCCGCATCCTGCAGAACACTCGTCACATCCCGGAAAATAATGCCTTCCTCAGGAAAATCCGGAATACTTCTCACATACTCTTCCAGTTTCTTCATAATGACCCCCTTCATTATGTATAGTTTATATATATTTTATTCCATGTATATTTACATCACTGTACCATTGTTCATTTTGACTGGTTTATTGATCCGCCGTCGCAAGCTGCTTTTTTACGAAGTATTTCAAGACATCACCTCTGGTGATGATCCCGATAAACACATTCCTATCATCAATCACAGGAACAAAATTCTGCATTTGCGCCTGCCCCAGAAGCTGCTCCATATCCGTGTCAATGCAGACCGGCTGAACCTTGCCGTTTTGGATGATATCCCGAAGCGTCAGATGCTCCACCATCTTCATGGTCACATCCGCCAACTGTTCATTGTGATTCAAAATATTCCAGAGGAAATCCCCCTCGCTGACCACACCCACATACCGGTTCTCGGAATCGATCACGGGCACAGCTGCATAGCCGCTTCGCTTGAGCTTCTCCAGTCCCTGCCGGATCGTCATATTGTCCCGCAGATAAGTAACCTCCGCCTTAGGAGAGATAAAAGATGCTATATTCAACGCTATACTCCTCTTAGTCTTGTCCTTAGTTGACCTTACTCACAACATCCCCATTCCCTGGAACTTATTTCTTGCCGCAGCACTTCTTATACTTCTTGCCGCTGCCGCAGGGACAAGGGTCATTGGGATATACCTTGGGCGCCTTGATCACAGTTGTGGAAGACTTTTGCTCCTTGTAAAGTCTCTTTCTGGTCTCCTGGTCATAGATATCGTCCCACTCCTCCAGATTGTAGAGCCAGTCAGCCTCGGCCGCCACCATATTCTTATAGAGCTTCTCTTTGTCAAATCCCAGCTGAACCTGTGTATCCTCCTCCATCTCCTCGATGGGATTGGGCTCCTTCAAACTATCGTTGATGCCATCCAGGAATCCCGTCATTGCCATGATATTCACGCCAAATTTGTCCGCAAGCTCCTTCACCGTGCCGGACACCACCTCGTCAGGATTCTTCAACAGCTCCGCGTAAATCGCCTTCTCCTCCTGAAAGTATGCAGCCCATAACTTTTGCAGGGTCTCTCTGTTTGCCGATTCATTATATGCGACTTCTCGCCATTGTTGCAATAATGCCATACTCCATGTACCGTCCTTATCCTGTATTTTCAAAAAATTGTACAGTGTAAGTATATAACAATTCGTGTCAAAAAACAATATTTCCCATGGAATTTGTTGTACATTTGGTAATGTCATTTGGTGACGTGTTAGATTTGCAGCTGAGCATAGCAAACCAATACAAGTTAGGAAGCATACTAAACAAAATCGCTATTGCGGGCTGAACGTTGCCACATTCATAACGGTTCCGACCACGTGTTAGACTTGCACAATTAGAAATTTCAAATTGTCAAAAGGGGAGCTAAATGATATGATAGGTATAAATTGAACTTGCAATAGAATGTTTTAAATACTTCGGGAACGGGAGATTGTGGAGCTTATGAAAATAGAGAAAGAGAACTTGCAAGGGTCGGAAAAAGGGAACAAAAAGAAAATTACCTCCAAACAGGTGGTAGCCATGGCGGGGGTGATATTGCTAGTGTTGATGTATGTGTTGACTCTGGTGATGGCGGTGATTGACAATTCCGCCTCGGGGAGATTTTTCATGCTCAGCTTGGGCTGCACATTGGTGATACCTGTGATCATCTTCATCTATAGCTGGATGTACGGCAGGCTCACGGACACCAAAGCGATCGGCGATCCTGATAGTCCCACTGAAGAGGCAAACCAGCCGGAACAATGAGATGTACAGTCTCCCAGACCCATGCTTGTCACGTTGCATTTCTGCATCCACTGATTCATTTATACCTCTTTGGAAATGCTCCAGTGCAAAATAATTTTGTTCTTGTCACTCAGAACAGATTGTGCTACAATACCTTCAAGCAAAGAAAACACTTTTCAGAGAAAAATTTCGGTGAAAATTTTCTCTTGTGCGTCTTAACGGGCTGTTGCTCGTTCTTACAGGCAGATATCTGCCAAAACTCCTTGCTTACAACTTAATAACCGCAGGGAGGGAATCGCCTCTCTGTCCAACCACGAAAGAGAGGGATTCAAATGCAACAAAAGAACGGGAACGCCCCGACACAAGTGGAATTGACCACAGAATATTCAGGCACAGCGGTGATTCCTGAGGACTATCAACTCAATTTAAGCGATTTCGCACTATTTCTGTCCGTCATGAAGGTGAAGGAGGCCTATGCGAACGTCCTGAACATCATCATGGACGAGTCGGAATTACGGCTCAAAGAGGTAAAAGTGGAACAGGTCGTACTGAACAAATCCGGCAAACGCGCCATACGCCTAGACGCATGGGCGCTTGACTGGGCAAACCGCCAGTTCAACATGGAGATGCAGAACGACACTTCCGGCGACGATGTCCGCAAACGCTCCCGGTTTTACCAGAGTATGATCGACACCCCCGTGCTGAAGGCAGGAAAAGAAACCCGTTATAGAAATCTACCGTCCACGGTTATCATCTTCATCACGCAGGATGACATATTTGGGAAAGACCTTGCCATGTACACCTTCAGCGAGCGCTGCGAGGAGGTTCCCGATTTGCCGCTGGAAGACGGCACGACGAAAATCTTTGTGAACATGACAAGTCGAAACGGCAGACCAGACCTTGTCAGTCTGCTGCAATATATGAAATACACCACGCTGGACAACCCGGATATCCTTGTGAAAGACGAACGCATTTTGGATTTGGACCGGATTGTCAGCGAAGTAAAACAATCAGAGGAATGGGAGGCTGTCAAGATGAATATTCTGGAGATTGGGCTGCAACAGGGCATTGAGCAGGGTATTGAGCGGGGAATACAAGGCATGGTTGAAACATGTCAGGATTGTGGCATATCGCAGGACGAAACGCTGCGGAAATTGATGGAGAAACTTTCTCTGTCGGAAGAAGCTGCCAAGACGCAGTTGGAAAAATACTGGCATTAAATCTTCAAGTATTAATGCAGCCCCGACGCAAGTGTGATACTTGTTCCGGGGCTGCATCTTTCTATCCGATATTCTTAAAATCTTAAAAACGTGGTAAAAGGTTTCGCAATAATCTTGAAGTTCACGTTCTTGGTTCCACCGTAATCGCCCAGACCCTTGATGGTGACGGTGGCGGTGCCTCTCTTGGTGTTGTTCTTATAGCTGCCCTCCACAATGGTGTAACCCTTGCCATAGGTGAGGGTGTCGCTGCCCAACTTCACGGTGATGTCCTTTTCACTCAAAGTGACTGCGCCTCCCGTGTAGTCCTGTGGAGTTGCGGTAATCTTAGCCTTGGCGAAGGATGTCTTCGTGATACGGTAGGTGGTGTACAAGGTGCCCGTGTAATTCCCCTTCCCTGTCACTGTGACCTTCACTAAGCCACCCACGGGAACGGTGTCCGCCGCCGTCAGGGCTTTCTCTGTCCCATCGGCATTTACCAATGTATAGGTGAAAGTCTTGTCGTAATCCGTGCCCGCCGTGAGCTTCTTGCCGTTTGCGTCCGTCAGCACGGGCTTTGCCATATATTTGCCCGCTTTGTCCACATAGGCGGTGTCCGCCGCGGTGATTGCCACGTTGCCCTCCGTCTCCAGATTGCTCACAGTGATGGCAAACGGGATTGTTAATGTCCCCTTGAAATTACCCTTGCCTTTGATCACCATGGTGGGCGTTTTGGTATCGGATGCCGTTGCAAGCTTTTTATTATTCTTGTAAGTCACGGTATAGTCTTTCTTCGCCTCCAATGTCTTGCCGTTGAAGGTCAGCGTCAGGGCAGGCGTCGCCCCGCCCTTGGTGTAGGCAACTGTCAGGTTCTGGGGAACGCCCTGAAGCTTGCCCCCTTCGTTCGTCTGTAAATCATATGCCATGATCTTGAAAGACTTCTTCACGGAGCCGGTATAGTCGCCCTTTCCGGTGATAGTCACCGATGCGGTGCCCGCATTCACTCTCTTCACGTAAGAGACTTTATAGTCCGTTCCTTCCTGTAGGGTCTTGCCGTTTAGCTGCACCTGTATCTTCTGGGTCTGTGCCGTTCCGGTGTAGGTCTTGTCAACGATGCCGGTGATTTGTGCCTTGGCAATGGCTTCCCCTCTGATCTGGAAGGTTACCTCCTTGCTGCCTGCGTAATTCTCTCCCGCTCCCGTGACGATCACGGCAGCCTTGCCCGCCTGCGTGTTATTGCGATAGCTCAGGGTGTAATCCGTGCCGTAGGCAAGGGTGTTGCCGCCCACCTTCACCGTGATATCCTCTGCATTCAGAGTGATGGCACTGCCAGTGTAATCCTTTGCCCTGACGGTGATTTTCGCCTTGGTGAGCAAGGTCTTGTTGGTAATGGTAAAGTTCAGGTTCTTCGTCCCAGTGTAGTTGCCGGTTCCGGTAACGGTGACCGCGTAAGTTCCGGCGGTCTGGTAAGCGCCGGTTTTATTCTCATCAGGATAGCTCACCGTGAAGTCCGTCTTGTTCTTGAGCTTCTTGCCACTCCATGTCAGAACCGGAACGGGCTTCTGGACTTTATTGCTCTGCGCCGCGATCAGTTCCGCCGCCGTCACGTCCTCTCCCGCGATATTCTTGGGCTTGATTGCAAAAGTGATGGTCTGCTTGCCGCTGTAGTCGCCCTTTCCGGTGATGGTGATGGTGGGCGCGATCCGCTCCACGGTGGCATCGTTTGCCTTGATATTGTTCTTGTACGTTATGCTGTAATCCGTCTTCTCCGTCAGTCGGCGAGAGCCGTAGTAGACCCTGACAATAGGCTTGATGGCGCTGCCAGTATAGGTCTGGTCGGGTACGGCGCTAACATGGAAGGTACCGTCGTCCAAGAACTCCGGATCCTTGGGATCATCCGGGTTCGTGGGATCATCTGGGTTCGTGGGATCGTCCGGGTTCGTGGGATCATCCGATCCGTTCTCCACAATAGTCAGCGTCCCCTTTTTATAAGTCCGAATCTCATAATCCATCCCGAGCGTCTGGTTCAATTCCGCCCCGGAGGGAATCAACTCATAGCTGCCTGCTTTGTCAAGGGCAATGGAGGATTTGTCAATCTTTTCTCCATTTACTCCATAGGAAACCGTTGGCAATGTATAGAACACATCTTGTGCCGTGTGCGTTCCACGAAGTCCGGCAATTTTGTACGTCAATATGTTCTCATTCGGAATGTCGTCAAACTCTCCTATCACAAGTTTCATACCTATTGCCGTAACCGTCAAAGGAGCTTTCCCGATTACAAAAGGATATTCCACACTGCCCTCATAGGAATCATTCTCCGCCACCGCCACTCTCAGAATATAACTGCCCGCATGAATCGGCGCGGTGTCGGAATCGTATACAGTACCGTCAAACAGTGTGCCGGTATAATGATAGGAAAGAGTCACTTGCTCCGTGACATCCGTATCTGCTCCGTCTTCCGCGCGCACCACCGCAGTTCCCTTAGGAGTCACCGACTTTCCGTTATAGATGCTCTGTTTATTCATCGTAATACCGGATATGGAAACCTCCGTCTTATCCGTCAGACGCACCGTGATATGAACCAGCGCATCATTGTAGTTCATGGAAAATGTGACATGCACTACAATCAGCACGGTATCGCCTGCTGTTCCTGCATTGGTACTATAGTTCAAATCACCGTAGAAGCCGGTTATGACAGGACTTCCCGACAATACACTGCCCTCGCCGTCCGCAACGATGTTATGCTCTACGACCTCTCCAATAGTAAAATCCATACTACCGCCGTATGGAGCTATCTTATCGATGCAATTGAAAAGATCTCGGGTACAGTCCTCATGAGGCTCCCCGCACAGCTCCGAAAAGTTTATTTCCATGGTCTCAAGCGTTGCCCTCTGAATCGTAAAGGTCTTCGTTACCGTGCCGCTATAGGCATTCCGGCCGATGACAAAAAGTTTAGCCTCTCCCGCATTGAAATTATCTGTATAAGATACCGTATAATCCTTTCCACGGGTCAGCGTCACCCCGTCCTCAGACTTCACAATTGGAGCGGGCTCATATGCTTTTCCGTTATAAATGTACTCCCCTTCCGGCAGCGTCACCATGACATCCGTCAAAAGAACAGACACCGTGAAGCTCACACTCTCTGTCAACGTGTCCGCACCGTCATTGTAAGAGACAGTCAAAGTCTTGACACCAGGGGTACTCATATCCACAGCACTCATGATGTAGCCTGATGCTTCGGCATCCTCCCCCTTATAAGAAAGCGTGATGGTTTTGCCATCCATTCCGCGGTACTTCACCGTCAGATCCTCCGGTTTGACCACACTGCCCGGCTCATAGGAGGACTTTGCCAGTCGAACCGTAAGCCGGCTTTGCATGGCATCCGGCTTCGCATTTTTCATAAGGATAATACTGTGATCCAGATGCTTAGGCAAACCTGTGTAGGTGGTTCCGGCTGAATCATACCATACATCCGATTCTGCAACAGATAATCCAGTCGAAAGATATCCAGTATTATAAGGCGTATAAAGCGTGGTCAAACTGCTGCAGTTCTTAAACATATCCGCCACAGATGTCGCACTGTTCGTGTCTAATCCGCTCATGTCAAATCCGCTCAAATCCAAGCTTGTCAAACCACTGCAACCGGAAAACATCCCTCTCATAACAATCACGCTACCAATGTCGAACCCATCCAGATTCAAGCTCGTTAAACTGCTGCAGCCCTCAAACATATAGTTCATACCTGTCACGCTACTCGTGTCGAACCCGCTCAAGTCCAAGCTCGTCAATCCGCTGCAGCCTGAAAACATA
>CAMWLG010000062.1 GCA_947175035.1 uncultured Lachnospiraceae bacterium
ATGCCCGTCAAGCAAAACTTATGTTTTGTGAAGTTCTCCTAAAATTTCACAAAATGACGTAAATCGACAAAGTTTCTATTGACAAGCTCAATGTCAAAAACATGGAAATAATTTGTGAAATTGTTGCATAACGTATACAAAATATGGTATAATGCTACTACAATAAACTACCGAAAGGGATGATAGCATGAGATTTGTAATTGTAGGCAGAAACATTGATGTAACACCGGGTCTTAAATCCGCGGTGGAGGACAAGCTTGGCAAGCTGGACAAGTATTTTAATCCCGACACAGAAGTGCATGTAACCTTGAGTGTGGAGAAGGAGAGACAGAAGATTGAAGTGACTATACCCGTGAAGGGTAGCATTATCCGTTCTGAGCAGGTCTGCAACGATATGTATGTATCCATTGATTTGGTTGAGGAGATAATCGAGCGGCAACTGAAAAGATATAAGAACAAGATTGTGGACAAGCAGCAGGCGGCGGGCGATTTCAGCAAGATGTATGTGGAAAACGACTACATGGATGATGAGGACATCAAGATTGTGCGTTCCAAGAAGTTCGATATCAAGCCCATGTATCCTGAGGACGCCTGCATACAGATGGAGCTTCTCGGGCACAATTTCTTCGTGTTCTGCAATGCGGAGACGGATCAGGTGAATGTGGTATACAAGAGAAAGGGCGATACTTACGGATTGATTGAGCCGGAGAATTAAAAAGTACATAGTTTTGTGATATCCCACATAGAATGGGATGAGTGAAGCTGTGTGGGTGAGAACATGCGTATAAGTAGATTGCGACAAGCACTGTTAGGAGGGTTAATTGCTCTGACAGTGCTTGCTTTTTTGTGGGAGGGACGAGACCATCATGTGGAGACGGCTGCCACGGGGCAGGATTATATTAAATGGGTAGATTTTACTGTGTCCTACGAGGCGCTTTGCCGGGCTTATGAATGGGATGTGGAGACACATGGGACGGAGCATGAGGTACATTGGGTGGAGCTTTTGGCGTACACGGCGTCGCGGACGGGCGGTGTGTTTGACAAAAAGGCAATGAAAATACTGAATGAAACGGCACAGAAGCTTTCGGAAGGGAATGCCGTGATGGAGGAGCTCGTGTCAGATTTAAAATATTATGCCTATTATGAGGAGGCATACACGGCGGTTCTGGGAGGCATGGTGGGTGAATACGAGGTGCAGGTGCAGGACGAGAACGGTCATGTGAATTGGGAGCAGAAATATGGATTAAAAGCGTATTTTCCGCTGGCGAGAGGGTTTGACTATTCCCATTTTGACGACTTTGGCGTCAGCAGGAGCTATGGTTACAAGAGAAAGCATCTGGGGCATGACATGATGGGACTCACAGGAACCCCCATCATGGCGATTGAATCCGGCAGGGTGGAGGCATTGGGCTGGAACCAGTACGGCGGCTGGCGAGTGGGCATCCGCAGTCTGGACGGCAAGCGTTACTATTATTACGCGCACCTGCGCCAGAACTATCCCTTTGCGGAAAATTTGGAGGATGGCAGCATTGTCACGGCGGGGGATGTGATCGGATATATGGGTCACACAGGCTATTCCACCAAGGAGAATGTGAATAATATCGAAGTGACACATCTGCATTGGGGGCTGGAGCTGATCTTTGACGAGTCCCAGAAAGAGAGCGACAACGAGATCTGGATTGATGTGTATCCTCTGACAAGGTTTCTGGCGAAGCACACCCAGCCCGCGGAGAAGGTGGAGGGGACGAAAGAATGGGTGCGGACGACGGGGATGCGTGACCCGGCGGTGGAGGAGTATACAGGAAAGATTGAAATACCGACAAATTAAGAAAAAATTCCTGTATTTTCTATAAAAAATACTTGCATAACGGTATATAGTCAAGTTAAAATAGGAAGAGCAATATGGCATTAAGAAAAAGGAGATACGACATGGATTTAGAGAAAAAGACAATTCTGATTGCGGACGACGCGGAGATTAACCGCGGCATATTGAGCATGATTTTTGAGGAGCAGTTCAATATCCTCGAGGCGGAGGACGGTGCGCAGGCGATAGAGATTCTGGATGAGAGGCATGACGAGATTGTGATGCTGTTCCTTGATTTGATCATGCCGAACAAGAACGGTCTGGAGGTCATGGAATATATGCAGGGGAAGGGATATATGTCCACTATCCCCGTGATCATGATTACAGGCGAGGCGACGGCGGAATCCGATATGAAGGCATATGAGTACGGAGCCTCCGATATCATCTATAAGCCCTTTGAGTCCAAGGTAGTAATGCGCCGTACTCTGAATATCATGGAGCTGTTTGAGAAGCGTATCAATATGGAGCGCAGCCTTGAGGAGCGTACCAAGGAATTGGTGGAGGCCCAGAAGAAGCTGGAGCAGAACAATGAATTCCTGGTGAACGCTTTGAGTTCTGTGGTGGAGTTTCGGAGTTTGGAATCTGGCGAACATATTAAGAGGGTGAAACGTTTCACACGTATTTTCTTGAATTATTTTAAACAGTATCACCCTGAGTACGGGCTGACCAAGCCTCAGATTGATTTGATCGTCAACGCCTCCGCGCTGCACGATATTGGTAAGATTGCCATTCCGGACAGCATTCTGTTGAAACCGGGCAAGCTGACGAAGGATGAGTTTGAGGAAATGAAGAAACATACTCTCTATGGCTGTGAGCTGTTGGAGAAGTTCAAGCAGGAGGATAGCGAGTTCTATAAATATTGCTATGACATCTGCAGATATCATCATGAGAGATACGACGGCAACGGATACCCGGACGGACTGGCGGGCGACGCGATTCCCATCTGGGCGCAGGTGGTGTCTATTGTGGATGTGTATGATGCTTTGGTCAGCAAGCGAGTGTATAAGGTACCCTATGCGACGAATGTGGCGGAACAGATGATTCAGGATGGCGAATGTGGTGTATTCTCACCGGATATTCTGGAAATGTTTGATCTGGCAAGGATTGATTTGATGCAGACTTCCGAGGCGGACAATTTCACGAATTCCAAGATAACAGAAGAATAATAGATAAACAGATTTCAATGAATGCAAATCCGGACATCTTGCCCGAGGGGGGAGTGTTCGGATTTATTCATGGAAAAATAAGGAGGAGTTTGCATGGAACTACATAATGAGGAACATAATCCGGTGCATGCACCGCTGCCCGGTCTGGGGCTTCGCAGTATCAAGACAGCGATTGCCTGTGTGTTTGTGGCGCTTTTGTATGGGCTGTTGCCCGACCATGACCCTACCTTTGCCTGTATTGGGGCAATCTTTGGTATGGGGGCGGATATGGAGACTTCCCGCCGAAGCGGGGGCAACCGTTTCTTTGGCACTATCATAGGTGGTATCATTGGGCTTGGGCTGTATCAGTTGGAGTATTTCATATTTCCTGAGGGAAACTATTGGGTGAGACTGCCCCTTGTGTTTCTGGGGGTAATCATTTTGATTGCAATGTGTGTGTTGTGTCACTGGCCGGGCGGGGTTCAGCCGGGCGGGGTAGTGTTGTGCATCATATTGTTTAACACACCTGCCCAGCGTATCGACTATGCGTTCTGGCGCATGATCGACACGGGAGTGGGAGTGGTGCTGGCTTTGGCGGTCAATTATTTCCTTTCCAGAGAGCGGGTGGAAAGATGGTTTCCGTGGATGTTCCGCAAGGCACCTGCCAAAGAAGATTGAATTGTTATTTTTTTATCAAATTCAAGTAATCCCATTGCAAAACTTTATTTCCTATGGTACAATGGCAACAGTGGCAATGTCAAAAAAATAACAAATGAAATGTATACCAACAATCATTGAATGGAGGAGAAAGAAATGGCAAAAAAGGTTGTATTAGCAGGCGCATGCCGCACCGCAATCGGCACAATGGGCGGTTCCCTCAGTACCACCCCCGCGGCGGAACTTGGTGCAATCGTGATCAAGGAGGCGCTTAAGAGAGCGGGCGTGGCTCCCGAGAAGGTTGACCAGGTTTATATGGGCTGTGTGATTCAGGCGGGGCAGGGGCAGAATGTGGCTCGTCAGGCATCCATCAAGGCGGGGCTTCCTATTGAAGTACCTGCAGTTACCATGAACGTGGTGTGTGGTTCTGGTTTGAACTGTGTGAACCAGGCGGCGCAGATGATCATGGCGGGGGATGCGGATATCGTTGTGGCAGGTGGTATGGAGAATATGTCTATGGCGCCCTATGCAATTCCCCAGGCCCGTTATGGCTACAGGATGAACAATGGCACCCTGGTGGACACCATGATCAAAGATGCGCTTTGGGATGCATTCAATGATTATCACATGATTAAGACTGCGGACAATATTTGTGAAGAGTGGGGGCTGACCCGCGAGGAGCTGGATGAGTTTGCGTTGAAGAGTCAACAGAAGGCTGAGGCGGCTCAGAAGAATGGTGCTTTCAAGGCAGAGATTGTGCCTGTGGAGATTAAGAAAAAGAAAGAGACAATTATCTTTGACACGGATGAGGGTCCCAGACCCGGTTCTACGATAGAGGGACTTGCAAAGCTTCGCCCCATCAATCCCGATGGTTTCGTAACCGCGGGCAATGCTTCCGGCATCAATGACGGTGCGGCGGCAATCGTGGTGATGAGCGAGGAGAAGGCGAAGGAGCTTGGCGTGAAGCCCATGGCCACTTTTGTGGCTGGCGCGTTGGCTGGCGTGCGTCCCGAGGTGATGGGAATCGGTCCCGTGGCTTCCACCAGGAAGGTGTTGGCTAAGACCGGCATGAAGATTGAAGATTTTGATATTATTGAGGCAAACGAGGCATTTGCGGCACAGTCTGTAGCGGTTGGCAAGGAGCTTGGCATTGATGTGGATAAACAGCTGAATCCCAACGGCGGCGCTATTGCTCTTGGACATCCCGTGGGCGCTTCCGGATGCCGTATTCTGGTAACATTGCTTCATGAGATGCAGGCAAAAGGCGCTAAGACCGGACTGGCTACCTTGTGTATCGGCGGCGGTATGGGCTGTTCCACAATCGTGAAGATTGAGGACTGATAAAAGCATATAGGTAAAGATGGAGGAATTTTGATGGAGTACATTTTGTATGAGCAAAAAGATGGGGTAGGTATTATCACCATCAATCGTGAAAAGGCGTTGAATGCCTTGAATTCTCAAGTGCTTGATGAATTGGGCGCGACACTTAGTGCCGTGAATCTTGATGAGGTGCGCTGTCTGATTATCACGGGAGCAGGGCAGAAATCTTTTGTGGCAGGGGCGGATATCGCTGAGATGAGCACTCTCACCAAAAAGGAGGGAGAGGCATTTGGCGGAAAGGGCAATTATGTGTTCCGTAAGCTGGAGAACTTCCCGATTCCTGTGATTGCGGCTGTCAACGGCTTTGCGCTGGGCGGCGGATGCGAGCTCGCTATGAGCTGTGATATCCGTATCTGTTCCGACAATGCGGTGTTTGGTCAGCCGGAGGTTGGCTTGGGTATCACTCCCGGTTTTGGCGGTACGCAGAGACTTGCCCGCTTGGTAGGTGCAGGCATGGCGAAACAGATGATTTACACTGCCCGCAATATCAAGGCGGACGAGGCATACAGAATCGGCTTAGTGAACGCCGTATATCCCCAGGAAGAGTTAATGCCGGCGGCGGAGAAAATGGCAGCCAGCATTGCAAAGAATGCTCCCATTGCCGTGCGCAATTGCAAGAAGGCGATTAACGAAGGACTGGATGTGGATATGGATGATGCGATTGTCATAGAGGAGAGACTGTTCGGCGATTGCTTTGAGACGGAAGACCAGAGATATGGCATGGCATTTTTCCTTGACAAGAACAAAGAGAAAGTCAAGGAGCCTTTTAAGAACAAGTAAACTGCTGGTCAGTGAACAGATAAAGTATATATAAGGAGGATTCGTTTATGAAGGTAGGTGTTATCGGTGCAGGAACTATGGGCTCCGGAATCGCACAGGCGTTTGCAATGACTGACGGCTATGAGGTTTGTCTTTGCGACATCAAGGAAGAATATGCCGAGGGCGGCAGGGCGAAGATTCAGAAGAATATGAATTTCCTTGTTGGAAAAGAGAAAATCACCCAGGCGAAGGCTGACGAGGTGATGGGCAAAATTACCACCGGGTTGAACGCGATTTGTGCGGATTGTGATCTGATTATCGAGGTTGCATTGGAGGATCTTGAGATCAAGCGCAATATTTTCAAGGAGCTGATGGGACTGGTAAAGAAGGACTGCATGTTTGCGTCCAATACTTCATCCCTTTCCATCACCAAGATTGGCGAGGGGTTGGACAGACCTATGATTGGTATGCATTTCTTCAATCCCGCAGACAGGATGAAGCTGGTTGAGGTGATCAAGGGTGAGAACACGCCCCAGGAGATGGTGGATAAGATCAAAGCGATCGCGGTGGAGATTGGCAAGACACCCGTGGAGGTGAAGGAAGCTCCCGGATTCGTGGTAAACAGGATTTTGATCCCTATGATCAACGAGGCGATTGGTGTGCTGGATGCAGGCACTGCATCTGCAGAGGATATTGATGTCGCTATGCAGTTGGGTGCTTCCCATCCCATGGGACCCTTGCATCTTGGCGATCTGATTGGCTTGGATATCTGCCTTGCCATCATGGAGGTTCTCTATAACGAGACCAAAGATGAGAAATACGCTCCCCAGCCTTTGTTGAAAAAGATGGTTGCCGAGAAGAAACTGGGCAAAAAGACCGGAGTCGGATTCTTTGACTATAGTAAATAAATAAGTATAAAGGAGAAAAATCATGGATTTTACTTTGAGCAAGAAGCATGAGATGGCGCGCACTCTGTTCAGAGAGTTCGCTGAAAAGGAAGTAAAGCCCTTGGCGCAAGAGGTTGACGAGACAGAGGAATTCCCCCGCGCAACCGTTGAGAAGATGGCTAAGGCCGGCTTTATGGGAATTCCCATTCCCAAGGAGTATGGCGGGCAGGGGTGTGACAATCTGACCTATGCTATGTGTGTGGAGGAGCTGGCAAAGGTTTGTGGTACGACAGCGGTAATCGTCTCCGCGCACACCTCCCTGTGCTGTGACCCCATCCTCACCTATGGTACTGAGGAGCAGAAACAGAAATATCTGCCCGATTTGGCAAGCGGCAGAAAAATCGGCGCTTTCGGTTTGACAGAGCCCGGTGCCGGGACAGACGCTCAGGGGCAGCAGACCAAGGCTGTTCTGGAGGGGGACGAGTGGGTGATCAACGGTTCCAAGATTTTCATCACCAACGGTAAAGAGGCGGATGTGTATGTGATTTTTGCCGTGACGGGTATGATTGAGAAGCGGGGCAAGATGATCAAGGAGATTTCCTCTTTTATCGTGGAGAAGGGCACTCCCGGATTTACTTTTGGTACCAAGGAGAAAAAGATGGGTATCCGTGGTTCTTCCACATATGAGCTGATTTTCACTGACTGCCGTGTTCCCAAGGAGAATATGTTGGGACAGCAGGGCAAGGGCTTCAATATCGCAATGCACACATTGGATGGCGGACGTATCGGTATCGCTGCACAGGCGCTTGGCATCGGCGAGGGCGCACTGGACAGAACCATCGCTTACACTCAGGAGAGAAAGCAGTTTGGACGCTCCATCAGCGCATTCCAGAACACCCAGTTCCAGTTGGCAGATATGGCTACCAAGGCACAGGCTGCGCAATTCTTGGTTTATAGGGCTGCCTGCACGAAGGATCAGTATGTCAAGGATCACAAGACCTCTTATAGTGTAGAGGCGGCTATGGCGAAGCTGTATGCGGCGGAGATGGCTATGGAAGTCACCACCAAAGCGGTTCAGCTCCATGGTGGTTACGGTTATACCAGAGAGTATGACGTGGAGCGCATGATGCGTGACGCCAAGATTACCGAGATCTACGAGGGTACCTCCGAGGTACAGAGAATGGTTATCTCTTCGGCACTGCTGAAATAGACGGCAGACAGACGCAAGGTTTCCAAACACAAAACGAAACCTGTGATAAAGTGAAAAAATAAAGGAGTGAAAATACAATGAAAATTGTTGTTTGTATTAAGCAGGTTCCTGATACCAAGGGCGGTGTAAAGTTCAATCCTGACGGTACTCTGGACAGAGCTGCCATGATGACGATTATGAACCCTGACGATAAGGCAGGTCTTGAGGCGGCACTTCGCCTGAAGGATCAAGATCCCCAAAATACAGAAGTCACCGTGCTCACCATGGGTTTGCCCAAGGCTGAGGACGTGCTTCGCGAGGCGTTGGCTATGGGAGCGGACAAGGGTGTGCTGGTGACTGACAGAGTGCTTGGAGGCGCGGACACATGGGCGACTTCCCAGACGTTGGCAGGTGCACTTCGCAATATGGACTATGACCTGATCATCACGGGACGTCAGGCGATTGACGGCGATACCGCACAGGTTGGCCCCCAGATTTCCGAACATTTGAATATCCCTGTCATCTCTTATGCCCAGAACCTTAAGGTGGAAGGGGACAGCGTGATCGTAGAGCGTCAGTTTGACGACAGATATCATGTGTTGAAGGCTAAGATGCCTTGTCTGGTAACTGCTTTGGCGGAGCTGAACGATCCCCGTTATATGACTCCCGGCGGAATCTTTGATGCATGTGAGGCTGAGATTACTGTTTGGGGCAGGGCAGACCTTAAGGATGTGGAGGATTCCAACTTAGGTCTTAAGGGGTCTCCTACCCAGATTGCGAGAGCTTCTGACAAGGTGCGCAAGGGCGCTGGTGAGAAGGTATCTCTTGACCCCACAGAGGCGGTTGACTACATTGTTGGCAAGCTGAAAGAAAAGCATGTGATTTAAATAGAGGCGGAAACGTTTCTGCATATGCGAGTTAAATATTGGAGGAAAAAATCATGAATTTAGAGGAATATAAGGGCGTATATGTCTTCGCACAGCAGGTGGACAATGTGATTAACAGTATTGCTTTCGAGCTGATTGGCAAGGGCAAGGATTTGGCTGATGCTCTGGGCACTACCGTGACTGCTGTACTGGTGGGCAGCGGCGTGAAGGGACTGGCTGACGAGTTGGCCGAGTATGGCGCTGACAAGGTTATTGTGGTGGATGACCCTGAACTGAAGGAGTACAGGACGGAGCCCTATGCCCATGCGCTTTCGTCTGTTATCAATCAGTATAAACCTGAGATTTTCCTGGTAGGTGCGACGGCGATCGGACGAGATCTGGGTCCCCGCGTCTCCGCGAGAATCCACACCGGTCTGACTGCGGACTGCACACAGCTGGAGATTGGCGATTTCCCGATTAATCCCATCCCCGGCAAAGAACAGAAGCACAATCAATTGCTGATGACCCGTCCCGCTTTCGGCGGCAACACCATCGCAACGATTGCCTGCCCGGACTTCCGTCCCCAGATGGCAACCGTGCGTCCCGGCGTTATGCAGAAGAGAGCGAAGCAGGCAGGGGCAAAGGCAAATGTGGAGGAATTCAATCCCGGATTCACCCCTGATAATAAGTATGTGGAGATCTTGGAAGTTGTGAAGGCTGTATCTGACACTGTGGATATCATGGATGCCAAGATTCTGGTGTCTGGCGGCCGTGGTGTGGGCAGCCCTGAGAATTTCAAGCTGCTTGACGATCTTGCGGAAGCGATTGGCGGCACCGTGAGCTGTTCCCGTGCCGTGGTTGACGCGGGATGGAAGCCCAAGGATCTGCAGGTGGGACAGACAGGCAAGACCGTTCGCCCCAATGTGTATTTTGCAATCGGTATCTCCGGCGCTATCCAGCATCTGGCAGGCATGGAGGAATCTGATTTGATCATCGCTATCAACAAGGACGATACAGCTCCCATCTTTGACGTGGCTGACTATGGCATCGTGGGCGATTTGAACAAAATTCTGCCCGCTCTGACCGAGAAGTTAAAGGTGGAGATGGCGGCAAAAAATTAGGTTCACGCTTGTTCCGCTCAGCAGATAAATAGGAATAATAACAAGGACAGATTCATCATTGAGTCTGTCCTTTTTCTATGCTATAATGATTTTATTCAAGACGTTATTGGAAAATACCACGGAGGCTGATAATGAAACGGAATGTGAGTCTTGAGGAGATTTCAGACGGCAGACTCTACGGAGAAAGTGACATGGTGAAGGCGGACTGCCGGGGCTGTGTCGGATGCAGTGACTGTTGCCGCGGAATGGGGCAATCCATTATTCTCGATCCCTATGACGTGTACCGCCTGACCACGGGACTTAAAAGGCCTTTTGCGGATTTCGTGGACAAGGAAGTGGAACTGAACGTGGTGGACGGATGTGTATTGCCCAATTTGAAGATGACGGGATCACAGGAGCAATGCGCTTTTCTGGACGAGGAAGAGAGATGCGGTATCCATGCCCTGCGTCCGGGAATCTGTCGTTTGTTTCCGCTGGGCAGGTTCTACGAGAACGGGACATTTCGCTATTTCCTCCAGACTGGGCAGTGTAACGCTGCCCGTTCCAAAGTGAAAGTCGGAAAGTGGATTGACACGCCGGATCAGCGGCGAAACAGAGAGTTTGTTACCAATTGGCACTATTTGTTGAATCGTGTGGAAGAATTGGTTCAGGGGAATACGGATGACATTTTTCGGCGGGACATTAATATGATGTTATTGCAGACCTTTTATTTTGCGCCTTATGATGAGGAAGAGGATTTTTATACTCAATTTGCGGGACGGGCAGCGCAGTTTGCACAACGGACAGAGTAATTGAAAAGGAGGAAAAAGTATGCATTCACCTTTAGAAATTGCAAGAAATTTCGTGGAAATAGGGATACATAAGGTACGGCTATCCGCCTTTAAAATGGTAATTTTAGGATTTTTTGCAGGCATGTTTATCGGGTTTGCGGGGATTGCGTCCACCACGGCGTCCGCCACGGTCGCGAATCCCTCGATCGCAAAGCTGGTGGGAGCCTGTGTCTTTCCGGCGGGCATGGCAATGGTTCTGATCGCGGGCAGTGAGCTCTTCACGGGCAATAATCTCATCATTATTTCCCTGTTGGAGGGGAAGATAAAGCTTGCCCACATGCTGAAGAACTGGTTTTTAGTGTTTATTGGTAACTTTATCGGTGCGGCTTTCGTGGCAGTGCTGGTGGTGTATGGTCATACGCCGGATTTGTTTGACAAGGTTCTGGCGGAGAAAATGGTGGCGGCTGCTATGTCGCGGGTGAATCAGTCATTTTCAGAAGCTCTTATCAGAGGGATTCTCTGTAATATTTTGGTCTGCATTGCCGTCTGGGCAGCCTTTGCAGCCAAGAAGGTCTCCGGGAAGCTTCTGATGAGCTTCTGGCCTGTGATGCTCTTTGTTCTTTGTGGTTTTGAACATAGTATCGCAGATATTTATTTTGGGGTAGCGGGGATTTGCACCGCGGCGGAATACGGCATTGAAGCGGTGGGTCTGAACTGGAGCAGCTTTCTGTTGCGCAATTTGCTGCCGGTGACGCTGGGGAATATCGTGGGCGGCGCAGGTATTGTGGGTTATGGTTACTGGTTTATGTTCCTTCGGCATACGCCCGGCTATGCATTGCCGATTCAGGCGGAGCAGAAGGAGATTGATATCGCAGAGGAATATTAGTCTGAAAATTTCATTGCAATATTAATTTGTTTATAGTAAAATAATTATATATAAGTACTGATTACAGGGGGATAAGCTGCATGGGGAAATTTGTAATGAACGAGATTGAGTATGTAAAGAAGAACGTACCTGATGCAGAGATGACAAAACGATAGGATTTGGGAGAAAGACAAAAGGGGTGTCAATTGATGCCCCTTTTACGGTTAAATTGACAATTCCGGGGTAGGTTTGCTATGGAGAGTAAAATTATATTTGAAGTGAAAATTAACAGAAATACTTATGATATTATCTCGGCAAATACAGCATTTTATGCCTTTGTGAGAGGCCGGCTATACCATACCTTTGATCAATTGCTGGATCCGTCTGATGCTGAACATCTGGCGGAGTACATTGATGAGGGCAAAACAGTGTTGTTGACACTGTTTACCGAGGATGGAAAACCCAAGAACTGTCTGGCGTATATTGACGCACAGGACGGGGAGACGCTGGTGGATTTCAGATTGCTTTTATTGGATGAAATGCAGGAGTGGGAGAGACAGAGCCGCTATTTGACGGAGAAGAAGAATAGTATTCTGGGATTGTATGGGGACTATTATTTTGAGTATGAAGTGGCGGCTGACCATGTGCGGGTTTACGCAGCGGATAAATTTGAGCAGAACGTGATGTCTGTGAGCTTTGTGGAGTTTGAACAGACTCTTATGAAAAGTTCTGATTCAAAGAATGAAAAAGAAGTGCAAAAGCTGATCGAGGCATTGAAGGATGGCAATGAGCGCTTCACCATCAACGTGCCTGGGGATATTCTGAATCTCAAAGAAACGGCTTACACGCTCGTCAAGGGAATGTCGGTCTTTGAGGATGGCGAGTACGTGTATTCAATCGGATACATTCACCTGTGGGATGAGCGTTCTCTGGAATCCGTGGACTCCAAACGTGCCATGGAGAAGGATTATCTTACAGGAGTGCTCACCAAGGCGGAGATTACGAACCTGGCGATCAACACAGTGGATGTGAAAAAGACCGGCAATGTGACCATATCCATCATTGATATTGACTATTTTAAAAAGGTCAATGATGTGTATGGACATATGAAAGGGGATGAGGTGCTGCGCAAGGTTGCCAAGATCATACAGAACGAGGTGAGAGAAGATGGCCTCGTGGGAAGATTTGGCGGTGATGAATTTCTCGTTATCTTCTATAACGCCTATGACATGGAGGATATGCGCGAGCGTTTGCGGAGCATCAAAAATAGTGTGGCTTCCAGTTTTGTAAAGACGGACAGCGGGGAGGATATCTCTATCACCTTGTCTATCGGATGCGCCGCGTATCCAAAGGATGCTGACAATTACGAGGACTTGTTTTTCCTGGCGGACTTTGCATTGTATCGGGCGAAGGAGAAAGGGCGGAACAGATACATCATCTATAACCGTGATAAGCACGGCACCTTGGAGGATTTGAAGAATACCAAGAATTCCGTGAACACGCTGAACAGCCGCGGTGATATGTCACTGGCAGAGCTGGTTTGTGCCATGCAGGATAAGGTATATATGGGTCAGGACTATCCGCTGGATAAGCTGTTGGATGACGTGGCATTGAACCTGAATATACAGAGAGTGATACTTTATGCCGGCAAACCCTATCAACCCGTGGGAATGGCAGGGGCGAGCAGGCTTTCCCGGGAAATCATAGACATGACTAAGGATTATCTGGATGTACCTGCCATGGTGAAGCTTTATGACGACACGGGGGTGTTGGCAATTGACAATGCCAGACGGTTCGAGAGTGCCGACCCCACAGTGTATGCAAAGCTAAAGAAACAGGGGATTCTCTCGTTTCTTCATGTCAGGTTTCAGGATAAAAATGGAGTGGATGCTATCTTAAGTTTGGAATTTGTAAAGGATCTTATGACTTGGAATCGCACTCATTTTCCGTATTACAGGCTTTTGGCAAAGCTGTTGTCAGAGTTTGAACTGGGCGAATGAGGCTTAAGATCGCAAAGGTGATAGTGAGGAATATCAATGGGTCAGAATGGGGATTTGAAAAATTGCAGGATTGTGATTCGGGATGTCAGTACCGGTGAAACAATTGCAGACACAACGATTCTCACATATGATACAATAACGGAAAAGGTTGAAATCAGTGTAGATCAGGTGGAGCTGCCTGTAGGCACGGTGATCAGTGCATTGATTTTTAGTCCGGAGGGATTATTGGAAAATCAAGGGACAGTCGGGGACAGGGATGGCGAGAGGGTTGTCATCACGTTTTATGAGGGAACCTCGAAAAACGACCGGCAGGCATTGCGTTATCAGGTGAATATTCAGGGCGAGGTAGATTCTATCACCAGACCCGGAGAGGGGAAACTGCCAGGGGAATTCATGGTTACAGTGCTCAACATGAGTTCCATCGGGTTATTGCTTCAGGCGCCTGAGGGTAGGATTCAGAGAGAGGATATCGTCAGGTTCTCGGCGACGACCAAGGGGCAGCGTATTATCATCACTGCCCTGGCCACGCGTGTGGAACAGATAGAAGCCGGTATGGAGAAAGTCGGCTGCAGCATACAATTAGTGAATCTGGGGTAGGGCATTGTTTTATTCTTTGTCCAGCAGAGATTGATAGAACTCCGTGTAGGCGGTATTGCCCTGGGCGATACACTCAATGGCGGCAGATGGATGCTGATTCATCTGGCCTGTGAGCATGTAGGGAATATCATAACCCCAGACAGCGCCGGATTCACGAACTGCCTGCATATGCTTTTCAATGAACCTTAACGCGGGAATCAGATTGTATTTCGGATTCTTCAAGAAGCCCAACAACAATTCCAGCGCACAATTGCCCGCGCCGCGCCCCATGCAGCTCATGGTCGCGTCCAGATAACTTGCGCCGAGAGAAAGGGCTTCGATGGTATTGGCGAAAGCAAGCTGTTGATTATTGTGTGCATGGATGCCCAAGGCGATCTTGTGAGGCTCCAGAATATTCTGGTAAAACTGCGTGATGCGCGCGATCTGCTCAGGGTAGAGCGAGCCATAGCTGTCCACGATATACACGGCATCCACGCCAGTGGAGGTCAACATTTCCAGCGCCTGCGCCACATCACTCTCCTGTGCCTTGGAGATTGCCATGATATTGCAGGTGGTTTCATACCCTTTGCTCTTGGCATACTCTACCATCTCAATGGCGGCGGGCATCTGGTGGATATAGGTGGCAACACGGATCATGTCGATGGGGCTGTCTGCGCGGTCAATGATATCCCTGCGAAAATCACAGCGTCCTGCGTCAGCCATGATGGATATTTTCAGGTTTGTGTCATTGTCACCAACAATGGCGCGGATATCCTCATCCTTACAGAATTTCCACTTGCCAAACTTTGACTCATCAAATAAGTCCTTGGAGGCTTTGTAACCAAACTCCATATAATCTATGCCCGCGCGTACATTAGCCTCGTACAAATCCTTTACAAATTCATCAGTGAAGCGGAAGCTGTTCACCAGCCCGCCGTCGCGAAGTGTCGCGTCCAATACGCGCACGTCCTCTCTCACAGAGAGCAAATTTCCCTTTTTTTCCATGGTATATTGATTCCTTTCTCAAAGCTATCTTGATGGGTATTTGCGAAGTGTCCACTTTTGCAAAGGGTCATTGGTGCACAAATGCTTATTGCATAAGCATTGCATTTTCCAACGCAGACACGTGTTCCACAAGACAAATCTTTGATTTGTCTGTGAAAAACGCAACGGTGCTAAGCTCGATGAGCTGTCAAGCAGCTCATTACCTCGCTAAGCGCAAGCGATTTATCAAATCGCTTGCGTTTGTTCAAGGGTCTGCTTATGGAATATGCAATCTGCACAATTCGGATTGCACAAATTGATGATTCGCAATTACCCAAGTTATCTTGATTCGACATTAAACTTTAGCCATTTAAAGTGCGAAACAATTTTATTATAAGGACTTTTACTGGAATAATCAAGCCCTATTTTAAAATATATTTTTGGCAGTAACAGTTCAGTCTTTAATAGCAGTTAAGTAGGCGTAAGTGACGGCTGGCGTAGGTATATGTTCCGGTATGCTTAGCTAACTGGTATTGCCTTGCCACGCTCAGCTGACGGATGGGTATTGTTCCTATGAAGGCCTTTGAAAAACGTCGGCACTTGCGCACCGTACTTTGGTGCGCTATGTGTCCGTTACGTTTTTCACAGAGCGGAAGCGTGCCTGAATAGGAATAATACCCATCCATCAGCGTGACTTGCTGCAAGCCCAAATCAGTGCCTTTAGCAGCCAAGGCAACATAGCAATCCCTGCATTTGTTTGATCCCCTTCTTCTGGGAGGTGATAATCGCTTCCAAAATAGGCCGTAGTTCCGGGCAGATGCCATATTGCAGTGTGGTCTCGGACATTTTGACAGCGCCCTCGTGGTGGGGGATCATCTCCCACATAAAATCGCAGTTTATGCAGTTTGTGGCACAGGCATTTTGCATTTGGGCAAACATCGTCTGCATAATGCAGTCCATCTGGCGTTGGTACGCCTGTACCTTTTGGTACATGTTGGTAAAGCAGCTACAGCTTTTTTCAATGGCAAGCATATCTTCAATGCTCTTGGTCTGTTCGGTGATAATATTGGAGGCAATATCCTGTAATTCCTTATCAGCCGTGTATCTTAGAATATTCTGGGACATTTGTATAGCCGCCCTGTGGTGAGGGATCATCTGTACGATAAAATTGTGAGAGATACTATCTGTCAGGGAAACATTTGTCATACCACAAATCATTTCCTCCAAAATACGATAAAATGCCGAAAGGTAGATTTCGGTGGTATGGTCATATCTGCACTTTCCGTTCATCGCTGTCCTCCAAAAAGGTTTTTATAGGATTAATGTATTCGGCTTTGCGGGGGAGGTGCGGGCGATATAAGTTTAGCACAGATTTCTATTGCTTGGAACGGACATTCTGTATATAATTAAAGTATCATACCACATCGCCGGCGGCATCGCGCTAGCGCGAAAGCGGATATAGAAACACGGAGATGATAAATACATATGCCTGATATAGTAGAAAAAAATTTGGAGGAAATCAAGCTTTTGGATTTGATAGATATCAACATCCTAAAGCGCGTGCAGAGCATTTTTTCCACGATGACGCGTATGGCGGCGCTTGTCACCGATGAGGAGGGTATTACGCTGACGGAGGGAAATAACTTTTCCAAAATCTGCATGGAATACTGTCGTAAATCGCCGGAGGGCAGGAAAAGGTGCGAGCAGTGTGATAAGATGGGCGCGGCCATGGTGCTGGATCAAAAGGCTCCCCTTTATTATTACTGTCATGCCAACATGATAGAGTTTGCGGCACCGATTATGTTAAACGGGCGTATGCTCGGAAGTTTTATCGGTGGACAGGTGGTTATCCACAAGCCAAACCCGGAGGACATGCGCAGGGTTGCCCGGGAAATAGGGGTTGATGAAGAGGAATTCGTGCAGGCAGCCAATGAGGTTCAGGTTGTTCCTGTGGCAGCCATTGATCGTGCGGCAAATTTTATATATGGCTATGCGGAAATTTTATCAGAGCTGGCATACAAGGCTTATGACGCGCATAAAATGACAAACGAGGCTCTGCGGGCGTCAGCGGTGAAATCAGACTTTCTCGCCAACATGAGCCATGAGATCAGGACACCTTTAAATGCCATAATCGGCATGACGCAAATTGCCCTGCGGGAGGAAATGTCGGATATGGCAAGGCAGCATATGGTTCAAGTCATAGGCTCCAGCCAGATGCTGCTCACCATCATCAATGATATTCTGGACTATTCCAAAATCGAGTCCGGAAAAATGAGTCTGATTGAAAATGACTACACCACACTGTCTCTGATTCAGGGAGTGATTGCAATCATTGCCAACAGAATCGGCGACAAGAAAATCGAACTGATCATAGACGTGGAGCCATCCATTCCACAGATACTGCACGGGGATGATACCCGACTGAAACAGATCATGGTGAATCTGGCAAACAATGCCGTCAAGTTTACCAACGAGGGATGTGTTGCCATAAGAATCAGCTATAGATGGGTTCACTCCGATGAAATCATTTTAAAATGCAAGGTACAGGACACCGGTATCGGCATTAAGAAGGAGGGGTTTGACCGCCTGTTTAATTCCTTTGAGCAGCTGGACAGCAAGAGGAACAGGGAGGTGGAAGGCACCGGTCTGGGGCTTGCCATTGTGAAGAATTTTGTGGAACTTATGGGCGGCAAGGTCTATGTGGAAAGCGAATACGGAAAGGGCAGTACCTTTTCCTTTGAGGTGCCCCAAAAGGTTGTGGACAGGCATGCCTGCATTACGCCCTTTGAAGACTGTGCCTGTGTTGTGGGGCTGGTTGACAATCCCTATATCAGCACGGAGCTGCACAAGGACGTGGAGAGGATAGGTGCCCAATACATATGGGCGGATTCCGAGGATGACGTGGACACCCTGATCAAACAGTCCGAGGCTAAATTCCTGTTTGTCAGTGAAGAATTGTTCTCTGATACACTGTGGCGGTATGCGCTGGAGCAAAAGGAGCTCACCACAGTCCGCTTGGTTGCGTATAACAATAACGATTATGACGAGGTGCCAGGAATTATCACCATCAGAAAGCCTCTGTATTCCATGAATGTGGCTGCCCTGCTTAGAGATATCAAGCTGAAGGATACGGTCGAGGAAGACACTCAAGAGCTTGATTTTGCAGCTCCGAAAGCCGATATTTTAATTGTGGATGACAATGAGGTAAACCTGACGGTGGCGGTCGGGCTGCTGGAGCCCCTTCAAATGAAAATGGATACGGCGAAAAGCGGGAAACAGGCCATAGACATGATGTGTGCCAAGCGTTATGACATTGTGTTTATGGATCATATGATGCCCCAGATGGATGGAGTGGAAACTACCCATCTCATCCGCCAAATACATCCGGAATATAAAGAGGTGCCTGTCATTGCACTGACCGCAAATGCTGTCAGCGGTGTCAAGGAGCTTCTTTTGCAGGAAGGCATGGATGATTTTATTGCCAAGCCCATAGAATTTAAGGTGCTTTTGGCAAAGCTTAAAAAATATCTTCCGCCAGAGAAGATAGAAGCTGTAGACTCTGCGTCCGTCAGGCAGGCAGATGATACAAAGCCCCAGACCGCAATCAATATTCCAGAATTGGATACGGCAGAGGCGCTCAGGATGTTGGGATCTCCCCAACTGTTCTGGAGGGTGCTGAAAGATTATTATCGAATCATTGATAAAAAATGCGAAAAAATAAAAGCCTGTGAAGTGGCGGAGGATTGGGATGAATATTGCGCCGAGGTACACGCTCTGAAAAGCGCCTCTCGCCAGATTGGGGCGAAATCCCTGTCTGAGATGGCGAGACAGATGGAGGATGCAAGTCGTGAAAGGGATATTGAGCGGGTTCACGCTGCCACAGATGACTTGCTGGTGGAATACCGACGTCTGCAAACGTCGCTGACCCCCTACTGCCAGGAGGAAAAAATAGCTGGAACGGAGCACGCCACCAATGAACTGTTATATGGTTTTTTGAAGGAAATGCAGGAGGCGTTGGCGATTCTAGATATTGGTGCCCTCGAGGACATATTATCGAAAATGGATAAATATGTCTATGAGGGAGAAGAAAAAACTTATTTCCAAAAACTGGAAACAGCAATAGAAAATTTTGATGTAGAGGAAGCGGAGTCCATATTAAACCAATGGATTCAATCAATTCCATGTGTGGAGGGCAGTAAATGATTGAGGTTATCGTAAGTGAAGACGGCATGACAGCTGAACTGTTTGTGTGTCCCGAGCCGGAGGAAGAACTGAACAAGCAGGTTATCATTGATACTTTAAAGTTGGAGGGAGTTCAGGCAGGGATTGATGAGGAGGCCATCACCAATCTTCTGGAAAAGAAGCTTTTTAACCGGAATGTGCAGGTGGCAAGCGGGAAGCCGCCGGTTGACGGACAAGATGGATATTATGTGTACTTTTTTGATGTCAACGCGGGGGACGGACTTCCCAGAATCAGGGAGGACGGTTCTGTAGATTATTCCAAGGTAATCGCCAATGTAAGTGCAGGGGAACTGCTGGCAGAGTATCATCCTGAGACCTATGGCACTTTCGGGTATAATGTCTTTGCGAGGGCGCTCGCTCCTGTCAGGGGCAAGGCTCAGAGGGTTTTGCGCTGCAAGCATGTGCGGCGGGATGAAAATCTGTATTTTGCAGAGCTAGATGGTCACGCGTCTGTGGAACCTAATGCAATCATTGTAAACAATGTGTTGGATATCCGGGGTGACGCCAATTACAATGTGGGAAATATTAAATTTAACGGGGATATCCATGTACATGGCAATATTACCGGCGGCGTTACCGTGCGCGCGGAGGGCTCAGTGATTGTGGACGGTGTCATTGAGGACGCGAAAGTGTACGCGGATCTGGATATCATTGTCAGCAGGGGCATCCATGGACAGGGAACCCGCAAGGACGGCGTACAGATGGAAGAGGGCAACACGATGGTGGATGCCAAGAGGGATTTGAGAATCAAGTTTATTGACCATGCGTTTGCAAGGACGGATGGGGATATCTATATGGACTACGCGATTGGCTCTGTCATCGAGGCGGAAGGTAAAGTGACAGCCAAGGGCAGAAAGGGCATTATTGTTGGCGGCAGCACTTATGCCCTGCTGGGAGTCGAGGCCAACAGGCTTGGCAATGACGTGGAGCTGTTCACGGAAATCAATGCGGGCTACAGCAAAAAGCTCAATGCACAGACCCTGTCCTGCAGACAGAAAGCGAAAGATCTGGAAGATGAATTGTTGGAGATGACAGAGATTGTCAAAGTAAAGGAGTATCGCGCAAAAATACAGGAGCTTAGGGCTCAGGTGCAGGTTCTGGAGAATGAGGCATGGATGAAGCAGATTGCTCCGGTGATCGTCCATAGCGAGATTTGTCATAATGTGAAGATTATGTTCGGCGAGACTCCGGCTCCGGATATGAACGGCATAAGTCAAGTGGAAATCAGAAAAATCAACGGGAATGTTTTGTGCAAGCCTGTAGGCACTTATTCAAAGGCGTTGCTGTACAGAGAGCCTCTTGAGATAGAAGATAAGCCTATCCACGTCAAAATCAAGGTGCTGGTGATCGATGACGATGTCCATTTCCTGCGCACAATGCACCAGCTTCTGGAAAAACAGTATCAGGTGGCGGTGGCGCCCAGCGGAAAGGTGGCAAGAAAATACTTGGAAACCAACGAGGCGGACATCATTCTGCTGGACTATATCATGTCCGAGGAAAACGGTGTGGAAGTGTTAAAGAGCTTCCGAGCGTGGGATAAGGTGAAGGATGTGCCGGTGGTATTTTTAACCGGGTTGGATGACAAGAAGAAGATTAAGGAATGCCTTTCCCTGCGCCCTGCCGGTTATATCATGAAGCCGGTGGAGAAGGAGAAACTGTTTGCCAAAATCCATGCTATCGTGAGTGAGGGAGAAGATTAAACAGACAGGAAATCCTAGGTGTAAGTTGTGTGTTTTATAGAATGCTTGTAATAGCTGACGGTTATAGAAATGCACCGGACATATTATGTTTGGTGCATTTTTTATGCGCAGGAATGTGTAATGTATATTGCTGCTTTGCAGCACGCAATCGTTTTATGTAGAAAATACACTTTTCTTTTTGGTGAGAAGATGCTATAATGTTGTTATCAAATCAAGAGACTTTTGTATACACAAGGTCTTCTGTTCGGCATTTCGCCGTATTCCCAATTTTTATTTTGTTACTGCCAACCAATGATTTTTTAAGCGTTTTGCAAGGTATCAAACATGTACAATCATACGCATTATTGGCATGCTTTTGAAAATTTCGAGATGCCAATGCAAAACGCGGAAAGGACACTTTATGACCAATTCACCAAAAACTGTTCATTTCTTGCCGGAGCTGGAGGCTGCCACAGGGAAGTTTGACTTTCCCATGACCAACGACTACATGTTCCGTGCTGTCCTGCAGTCCAACAATAAGGCACTCACCGGACTAATCAGCTCCCTGCTCCACATCCCACCAGAAGCCATCTTCTCTGTGGAGGTCACGAATCCCATCATCCTTGGGGACGCCTGCCAAGACAAGGAGATCCGCCTCGACATCAATGTGGTGCTGAATAATCGCAAGCTGATCA
>CAMWLG010000063.1 GCA_947175035.1 uncultured Lachnospiraceae bacterium
GGCTCACCTTTTATTTCATTTGAGGGCGCTCCGCTCATGAAATAATTTATAAGCAGTGCTTTGTGTGCGAGCACCCACGCACAGCTTACAAATTATCTCATGGCTGAACTGTTACACACTATTCCCAGAAAGGCTCAAAGCAAATATTCATATCCACGTTGGTGCCAATGCCATTCACTCTGCCCTTGTCACTGTACTGCCAAATCTTATACTCATAAGGATAATACATATCATCATTATAATACGCGAACCATTTATCATATTCCTCCAAAGCCGCCACATCAAGCATCAGAGCGCCCATCTCCAGATTATGGTAAATCATGGGCTTGTAACCTGCCGCCTCGATGGTCTGACAGAACAATAATGTCAACTGCGTGCGCTCCTCCACGGAAAGCTGGTTCATACGGGCGGAATTGTCGGAAACTTTCTCCACGTCAATCACAATGGGACATTTCACGTCATAGGAAGCTAATCTTTCCAGGACAAAATTGGCCTCCTCCAAAACCTCTGCCTCCGTGATCGCCTGAGAGAACACATAGACTCCCACATGAACACCCGCCGCCATAGCGCCCTCTATATTGCTTTTGAATCGTTCGTCCTGCACCAGACTGCCCGTGCCATATCCCCGGTTCGCCACGCGGATCATCGCAAACTCCACGCCATCCCCCGCCACTGCACTCCAATTGATATTCCCCTGGAAGCGCGAGACATCAATCCCCTTATGGGAGATCACCTGGTCACCATCCATATATTGAAACTCGCCGCTCTCCAGGATATTCAGGTTCTCATCATCGTAAGAATTCATCTTCAATTCACGATTGATGGGAACAAAATGATAGCTTCCATTGCTCACCGCCACAAGATGATCCGGGTAGAAAGGCCGGATCACTTCCACCACCGTGTTTTCCTTATCTTCCAGCCCGGCCTGTAGGCCGTCCAATATCTCCGCCCTGGCCGCCGCAACAGCCTGTTCCTTTTCGCTCTCCAAATCCGCAAGAGCTTGGGTATGAGCTCCTTCCGACTCCGCAACAGCCGAAGCTACGGCCTCTGCCACCGCTTCCTCCAACATGGCATTAAACTCCGCCTCGGTGAGCGTCAGTTCCTTATCCTCCGGCAACAGTTCCGCTCCCACCGACACCGCCGTCTCCTTCACGCCGCTCTCCCATTTTTGGGTAATCCAATGATCCACCATCCCTATCACATACAAGATCACGACCAAGGCTGTCAGATAACCCAAAACGACCAAGAGCGTCCGTAATGCGCTATATTTTTTCTTTTTGACCTTGCCCAAACGATCTTCTGTGTGCTGATAGTCTTGTCTCGCAGTACTTTCTCTATTAAAATTATCCTTTATACTCATGCCATCTCTCCTTCCGTATCTATCATACTAAAAAAAGATGCGAAAAAAAAGATGAAAATACACTTTTTATACTTTTTTATAAATTTTTAAGCAATGCTGTGTCTCATGCGTAAGAGAATCTTCTTTTCCAAACGGCTGACCTGCACCTGACTAATCCCCATGATCCGCGCAACCTCCATCTGTGTGCGGTTTTGAAAATAGCGCATCTGGATCAACTGTCTCTCCCGCTCTGTCAGCTCGCTCATCAGCTGGGTCAAAAGCATATGGTTCAACAGTTCTTCCTTCTCATAATCCACCGCTTCCCCCACAACGCTTCCGATACTGCCCCGCTCCGCCTGTGCCACCCGATCCACCAAGTAGAGTTCATTCCCGTCGTCCTGATAGATTGACATATAAATCGACTCCACCTCCATGGTTGCCTCCATCGCCATCACAATCTCCTCCTCCGAGAGCGATGCCTCCACGGAAATCTCCTGTATCGTCGGTTCCCTACCCAAACTGCTTTGAAGGCTTTGTCTGGCCATACGCACTTTGAGGGCATTTTCCTTGATGGTGCGAGACACCTTCAAAGGCCCGTCATCCCGCAGAAAACGCTTGATCTCGCCTGTGATCATAGGCACGGCATATGTGGAGAATTTAAGCCCCAGACTTAAATCAAATTTATCAACTGCTTTGATCAGCCCTATCACCCCGATCTGGAACAAGTCCTCCGTCTCATATCCCCTGCCGGCAAATCGCCTCACGATATGATGCACCAATCCCAGATTTTTTTCTATCAGTACCTCTCTTGCTTCTTTATCCCCGCTCTGTGACCTTTCAATCAGTACTGACATCTCTTCCATGGGCTATTCCTCGCTGTCAATCCATGCGGAAGAACCCATTTTTTTTATCATTCGTACCACTGTCCCTCTCCCCGGTTCGCTGTCCACCTCCAAATCATCCATGAACGCCTCCATGAAAGCAAAGCCCATGCCGGAACGGTCGAGTTCCGGGCGGGTGGTAAACAAAGGCTCCATCGCCTGCTCCAGATTGTCAATTCCCTTGCCCTCGTCCTCCACTTCGATATGTAATACATCTCCCTCCAGGATACATTTTAAACGAACCTTGCCCGGATGCACAGGACACGCGCTTGACGGCTGTTCCCCATGCCTGCCATAACCGTATAAATTCTCATAGCCGTGAATAATGGCATTGGTCACGGCCTCCGACACGGCGGTTTTCACATCTGCAATCTCCTCCAGCGTTGGGTTTAAATGGGACACAAATGCCGCCACCGCAACCCTTGCAAAGCTTTCATTTCGGGATATCGCGTCAAAGGATATCTCCATCTCGTTTTTTACCATCTGACTGTTCATGCCAGCACCTCCACGATTTTATTCAGGCCCGCCAAAGCAAACATCCTCTGAATCTGCCTGTCCACATGAATCGCATACACTCTGCCCCCAAAACATGCGATTTTGCGGTATCTCCCCATGATGATACCGATTCCAGAGGAATCCATAAAACGCGTATCCGCAAAGTCAAAAACCACATGCGCCACGTTCTCCTGCAGAATATAGCGATCCGCGTTCTCGCAGATGTAAGCCGCCCGATGGTGATCCACCTCCTCAGGAAGCCGCACCATCAGATAATTGTCAATAATCTGAAAATCTTCCATTGTCCCTCTCTCCTTTTTTTGGAATGTAAAAAGAACCTGCACGCTACAGTTACAGGTTCTTCTCCTTCGTAAATCATATATTTATCTTGTGTAAAGGGGCAATCTCTTCCTAGCGCCTATCAGCTCGCGGGTTGTTCAAGATCATTCAGATATCTCTGGGCGTTGGCGGCGTTCTGTGTACCGGGGAACAACTCAACCACCTTCTCAAAAGTGATGACCGCATTCTCCCGATCATTGCTTCTTTGATATGCCTGTCCCAGATGGTATAGCGCGTCCGCACTGGAAGCGTCATAATAGACTGCCTTGGACAGCAGCTCAATCGCCGTAGCATAGTCCTCCGTTCTGTATGCAGCATAACCATTATTGTAGTAATCTACCGCAAGATCAGGCCCGATGGTAGTCAGGAGGATATTATAAAGATCCTGAAATGCCTTAGATGTCTCTTCCACATCCACGCTCGCCGCAATCGCCTCCAGACTCAAAGCCGTCTCCTGAAGATTTTGTGTTTCCAGATAAGTGGTTGCCGCTGTCAGGAGATTATCTATGGTTTCCAGGGTGCCGTCCTCCCCCACATAGCCTTCCAATTCCTGGTTCAGACGGGAATTCTCCTCTTTCAGCTTCTCGATCTGTCCCTCTAATTCCTGTATCGTGACCGTCTTGGCGTCTGACTCATTGCCAATCTGGATAATCGTGTTCTGCATTCCATTTTTGGCGTCCGTAACCTTGGCAGGAACCACCAGAAAATAACAAGTCGCCAATCCAATGATCAGCCCCAATCCTATGTTTAACAGAGTGGATGCCCCGTTGCTCTTAGGCTCCTTCACATTCATGGGCTGTATGATAATCTCGTTGTCACTCTGATAACGTACTGTGCCGTTCTTTTTGTTCTTTGCAGGCTGCTTCTCATTCTCGTCCGGAACCAGCATCTCCTCCACTTCCTTCAGATAGCGCAGCGTCTGTGTATTGTTCCGGTCAATATTGATACACTTTTTCAGTTCCCTCTGCGCCCTCTCCCACTGCTCGCTGTCCATGTAGAGCAGTGCCAACAATTGGTGCGCCCGGATAAATTTCGGGTTCAGGGAAAGCACTTTCTTTAGCTGAATAACCGCCAAATCTTTACTGTCCTGCAGGCAATACGCATATGCCTGGTTATATTTCTTGATGGTCTGATTGATGGAATCAAGCCGAGTCGCGTTGGACTGCAGCATATCAATATAGTCGTCCGCAATATTTCGCTCCTGGCGAAGATTCTTGCTGATGACCCACTCGCTCATGGCCGCCACCACCTCGCCAATCTCAAAGTACACAAGCCCCAACAAATTTCTGGCTTCGATATTGTTTTTATTAAATTTCAAACTCTGCCGAAGACTGGTGACAGCTCCTGTCAAATCCCTGACATTTGCCTTTTCCAGCCCTTCGTTGTAAAACCGGTTGGACACATACATGATTTTCTTATAAAGATAAACATCCGCTCCGCAGGCGGTGCAAAAATCATGTTGCTCTGACAGCTGTGCGCCGCAATGATAACAAAACATGTTTTTTCCTCCGCTATGCGTCTGCTTTATCCTCATACTCCTGTATCATCTTCACCAACAAATCCGCCATATCAGTCAAATCCTGATTGTAAATCGCATCCTCCGCATCCTCCACCTCAAGGCTGGGATGAAATTTTTTCAGCTCTTCCTCAAAATTAATCATTTCCCAAAAACTCCTTTATCTCACCAACCAAATACAGGCTGCCGGCAATATAGATACGCTCGTCCTCTCCCCGTTCGTCAAGCAGCGAATGAAATGCCTCGCCCACATTGCCATAAAAAGTCACTCTCTGGGTTTCGCTGTTGAATAAGCCTTCTAACTGTGAAAGCTCCGCCGCTCTGCTCGTTCCCATATGTGCAACCGCAATCCTCGTAAAAAGCCCGGAATCCGACACCTGCTCTATCATGGATTTGTAATCTTTATCCTGCACGACGCTGAACAACAAGGTTCTGCTCTGCCCCCTGCTCTCACAGCCGTCCGCTCTGACCGTATCCAAAAAAGCTCTGATACCGTCTTCATTATGGGCCCCGTCCACAAACACCTCAGGCAAGATTTCTTCCATCCTGCCCGGCCAGAAACACTTTTCCAGCCCTCGCTGCAGCTGCTTTGCCGCAATCGTTCTCCCCTCGTCCAGCACCTCGATGGCGCGCACCGCCAACGCGGCATTCTCCATCTGATAGCGGGCTAAAGTGTGCAAAGAGACCCTAATATAACCATAATACCTAGTATGCAAGGAAAAATCAATGGTTTTATTATGAAAATTCTCAAAAGCATAGTCTTTTTTCGACACAGGGTACGTACAAATCCGCAAATCACGCGCATATTCTTCAAATACCGCCGCTGCCTCCTCCACATCACCACAGTATACCAAGGGTGTTTTTTCCCACATAATCCCCGCCTTTTCCCCTGCAATCCGGGCAATGGTATCGCCAAGGTATTCCACATGATCCCTGCTGATACGGGTGATGATTGTCAACCGCTTGTCCGAGACGGCATTTGTGGCGTCCAGCCTTCCCCCAAGCCCTGTCTCCAAGATACAATAATCCAAGTCCGCCTGAGAGAACAACAACATTGCCATAAAAAACAAATATTCAAAAAATGTGGGGTGATAACCCTCCCCTTGTTCCAATTCTATCCAATTTAAGCTGTCATAAACCTGTAAAAACGCTCTCAGGAACTCTTCCCTCGAAATCATTTCCCCTTTTATCACAAAGCGTTCCCGAATATCCACAAGATGAGGTGAGGTAAACATCGCCACCGCATAGCCAGCCTCCTCCAAGATAGACTTCATATAGGCACAGACGGAACCCTTGCCGTTTGTGCCTGCCACGTGGATGATATGCTTGATATTCCGATCAGGAGAACCCAGCCGCACAAGCTGCGCGCGGGTATCCTCCAAAGTATTCTTCGCGGTGAAACGGGGCATGTCATACAAATAGGACACGGCAGCCTCGTAGGTGTCTATCGCTTGTCTTTTCATACCTGTGCCCAATCCATCCACGGTCAATACCCCCATTCAACGGTGTGCGCCGCATCAAACAAATAGTTATACTGCAACACCCTGTAATCCTGAAACTCACTCCCATCTCCATTCCAACTATAATGTTTCCCTGCCTGATCCACATACCCATTTACGGTGATGACCGGGTATTCTTTCATTTGCGCCTCCAGGAACGAAAAATAAGGTGACAGCGGAACCCCTGCCGTTTTCTGCAAAAGCACCCCCAGATAGTTCATGCTGATCTCCACCTCTTGCGCCTCCTCAATATCGTAATTTGCCCAGATCACAAAAGGTGTCTTATATAGATTCCATTGCTTCTGCTCCTCTGTCAGTCCCTCAGTCATGGAATAGACAGTCTCATAGAAATTGGCATCCCCGAACTTGGGCTGATGATCCCCAAACATGCAGATTATGACTTTTTCATCCTGTTGTTCAAAATATGTAATCAGCTGTTCAAACGCATTGTCCGATTCCTCTACCAGAGATAAATACGCATTTGCCTCATCCGAAGAAACACCAATGGCTGATACGGTTCTCTGCAAAGCCTTATCATCCGTGTATCCGCCATGGTTTTGGATCGTCAGATCAAAAATGAACAGCTTTTCCCCGGGATCACGGTTCTCAAACAATTCTTCCACCTTATAATAGGTTTCTGCATCGGAAACTCCGCGATGCAATACCTGCGCATCCTCAAAGTCCTCTTTCCACAGACTGTGATCAAATCCCAAATATTGATAGACACTAAGCCTGTTCCAGTTAGTCCTTAATTCCGGATGAAGGGACCAGGAGGAGTAGCCCGCCTCGTTCATGCTCGATACCATGGATCTAATAGGTCTTCTCACATATTGCTGATAGGGATAACTTGCTGACAACAATCCCATACTGCAGCCTGTAAAAACCTCAAATTCCGAATTGGCCGTTCCACCTCCCAATACAGATGCATGCACATAGCCCCGTATTGTGTTCTCCGAAAGGCTGTTAAAAAAGGGGAGGTTCTCCTGACTCAACTCCAGATCACCCAGCACCCTCAGATCCGCAAAGCTCTCATTCATGATCAAAATCACATGGGGCAATTCTTCACCACTCCATTGATCAGGCATGCCCTGCGTGTCAGACTCAAAGACATAATCCTCCAACAGATCTTCTGCCATCTCATGAGAGTACCCTTCCGGCGCCCGAACTCTTGATTTCTGGATGTCCATACAAGTTCCTATCAGATATCCATTGAACTCATAAAGATGATGCAACCCACTTCCACCAGAATTTTGAAAACCTGCCTCAAACACATAATTCGTATAGAGCAGAAAATACCCCATCCCCACCGCCATCGCCATGCCTAACACCGCACTTGCAACATGGACTCGCAGTTTCATTGGCTTCCGTTTTCCAATATCGCCCGTCTGCAATCCATAGACAATAAATAAAACCATAAGAGCCCACACTACAGCCAGACTGGAAGCAGGTTGAAAGCTATACCCGCTCATCACACGGGCCGCCGTCCTAATCGCCGTAAGATCACTTACTTTCAACGGCACTCCCCGATATGCATATACAAAGAAATTCACAGAATAAACAGCTGTCATCACAAGATTTGTCACAACAATCGTGGCACGCATTGACAGTGTGCACAATAATATTACGAGTTCTATAAAATACATCAAAATAAACGTCCATTTAACCGCTATAGGCAACAGCTCATATTCATGCAGAGCCAGCCGCTCTAACCGCAGGCCCATGACCCATGGCCACGCCAACAAAATAGCCGCCCCCAAAGCAAGCCTGAATTTCCTGTTCTTAGGCACCCCTATCGCCACGCCCGCCGCAGTGATCAAACACAAGAGAAATGCCTTTAAGAAACCGCTTCCGGTCAACACTTGAGAATATTCATAGATGAGCAGAAGCTGCCCATCCAATGTATCATCCCCCCGCATCAATGACCGGTTCTCCTTACCGCCCGATGCCGTGCCGCAAAGACCTATTGATGGCATTTCACCTGATTTATGGTCACTATTGACCGATAAATAATAAGTCTCTCCCCCTCGCAACTTGAGATTCACATTAATCTCCATGTACCGGTTATAGGTCAACTCGTTATATAAATACACCTTCTGGAAGAGGACATTATCGTCCTTATCAGATATCACAACAATAATATCTCCCTCCCCAAGTGTCTCTACATCATCCATAAAAAACAATTGAATACCACTCAAATAGTCAAATTGTGGTATAAATTCCTGACACAATCCTGTCTCCTCCGACAGCTGTTCCTGCCGCATATCCCCTGTATCCGGCTGAATTTCTATATCCTCCCTGATCCACCCGACGGGCCAAACCAGCAACATAAGCTCTATGATAAAAAGCACCAATGCCAACCCGAACCATTTTTTCCGATTGATCAACAATTCCTTTAACTGTTGTAAACCAAAAGAATTCATTCTTCCTCCTCGTCTTAACAATCCAGTCCTTTCTCGGCAATATCATTCCATATTCTATCACAAACGACATTGGAACGCAATCCTGTGACAAAGCACATTCACCTTTTGCCAATGCACAGAAAAAGGCTCCACCGCCAATCCAGCAGTGGAGCCTTTCATTCTGAAATCTTTAGTCAATCGCAATATAGTGCTTCTCTTCAATCTTCCTTGCAGCTTCCTTCTTAGGAATCTGCAATTGCAATGTGCCATTCTCAAATTTAGCCTTGATATCTTCCTGCGTCACGGCATCCCCCACATAGAAACTCCGGCTGCAAGAACCGGAATAGCGCTCTCTACGGATATACTTGCCATCCTCATCCTTGCTGTCATTGCTGCCGCTGGTGGAGGCGCTGATGATCAGATAGCCGTTTTTCACTTCCCCCTTCACGTCCTCTTTGGCAAACCCGGGAAGGTTCATGACCACCTCGTAGCCATCCTCCGTCTCCCTCACGTCCGTACTCATCGTCTCGCTGGTATTCCCGCCAAAGGGCATCCCAAAGAAATCATCCAACATATTTCTCCCAAACAAACCGTTCCATCCATTTGCACTCGGTAATAACATAAGCACTCCTCCATTCTTATACAATATACTATGCTATTATGTGCCAGGAATCCAGAATTTAAACTTTGTCAGCAGTCCCTTTGCCATGAACCATTAGCACTTTAGAAATCCGCTCTCTTAATATTCAATTCTAAAATAATCTAAATCTGCTTTATATTTGTCCTGTGCAGTCAGGCAAGTATCTGTCAGATAGCCCTTTTCATTGTTCCATTCTTTCAATCCACGGTAGTAGAATAGTTTTAGATTATCTTCGATAATGAACGGAACTATATTATATTTCAGACACTCTTTGAACATAATTAATCTGCCCACACGACCGTTACCATCTTGGAACGGATGGATTCTTTCAAACTTCACATGGAAATCCAGAATATTTTCAAAGGTCATTTCTTCCTTGGCGTTGTATTCTGTCAGCAATGCTTTCATCTGGCCGGCAACTTCCTCCGGAAGGACGGTATCCATACCGCCAACCTCGTTCGGCAATTTCTTATAATCCCCAACAGCAAACCAATCCTTTCTGGAATCACTGGTACCGTTCTTCAGGATCAGATGCAACTCCTTAATGAATTTCTCAGTCAACGCCATTTTTGCATTTTCAATAATCATGTCGATACAGCGGAAATGGTTTGCCGTTTCAATCACATCGTCTACATTGAGAACTTCATTCTCCACACCGATGGTGTTGGTTTCAAAAATATATCTGGTCTGATCGTGGGTCAGACAACTGCCCTCGATATGATTAGAATTGTATGTCAAATCAATCTGTGTCTTATGGTAAATACCGCCAGAATATTTGCTTGCTTTCTGCTCTTTCAGAATATCCAAAAGGGTAATCGGCTGCTCTACTCTCTTGTTGACACGCTTCGGTTTCTCTGCATTTTCAGGAATGTTCCAAGTCTTGCCAGTAAGGAACGCACCAATCACACGTCCCTGGGCACAGTAATTTCTAACGCTGCGTTCCGACACATCCCATTTTTTCGCTATTTCAGTGACTGAACGGTATTGCATCCGCTATCCTCCATTATGAACCGAATCAAAAATTTATTATTAGTATACCACATTATCGGCAAAATTTTCAATGTTTATTGACGATATTTGATTATTTTTTGCCGATAAAGGAAATTTTATTCTATTCACCAGTTTTATTTACTAATCATTCTTGTCACGGTATCCGAATATATCCCCATGAAATGATCGATTTGATATCATTATTCATTGTTAGGTGGTAATGTTTGCATGAGGGCGAAAAAAGATTCTGCTTTCCCAGTACTAAAATATTCATACCAAAATTCCAGTGTATCCGATTGAAAAACGCCTAAATGCTCAATGATTTGTTTCGCCCACAGCAGAGAACCCGTAGGATTTGCGGTAATAAGGTTATTATCTGCTACACATGGCTCGTCTATATAGAAATCCTGTCCCTTATAAGTGGGTGAAAACATTTCAAGAAATCCCTGCCCATTGCTGGTATGCCGACGACTATCCAACAATCCAAAATTAGCAAGTGCAACGGTAGCCCCACAAATTGCACCAACCGTAGCCCCTAAAGAGAGAAATTCTCTTGCTTTTTGGATAATTGCACCATGTTTTGGATCATTCCATGTATCTGCACCCGGTAATAGCAGCACGCTTGTTTCATTTACAGCAATATCATCAATCAAACAATCGGGTACGACTGTCAGCCCTCCCATAGTATGGATTGGCTCTTTAGAATAACTGACTGTTTTAAGCACTACACGCTCAGCGTCCTTTTTGAAAAATCGCCCGGAATTTAGCTCCGAAGTAACATAACCTAATTCCCAGTCGGCTAAAGTTTCGAGAACATAAACATAGATTGTAAACATAAATCTCCTCCTTTTTCATCGTTCCATTGATTTGTTTTCCTTTTTATTGTATCATTTAATTCTTGACAACATTATGGCAACAATATATAGGGTAAAAGAGATTTTGAAAGGCGACTATCTAATGAAAATTGACAGGCTGGTTAGTATTATTATGGTGCTTCTTGATAAAGAGCGAATAGGAGCACAGGAATTAGCGGATATGTTTGAAGTATCGCCCCGCACGATCTACCGCGATATAGACACTATCAACATGGCGGGTATTCCTATCCGCTCGACATCGGGAGTGGGCGGCGGCTTTGAAATTATGCAAAATTACAAAATTGATAAAAATGTTTTTTCGACTGCTGACCTTTCCGCTATCCTAATGGGGCTTTCAAGCCTTTCGGACATGATACGGGGGAATGAACTGATAAACGCCCTCGCAAAAGTCAGAAGTTTTATCCCCGCTGACAAAGCAAATGACATAGAATTAAAAGCAAACCAAATATGTATAGATTTAAGCCCTTGGATTGGCAACCAGAACATACAATCATATTTAGAGATTATCAAAACTGCTTTGCAGGATTGCAGACTGGTTTCCTTTGAATATATAGCTCATCATGGAAAGAAAACTGTACGAACAGTCGAACCCTATCAGCTTGTTTTAAAAAGTGGCCATTGGTATTTTCAAGGATATTGCCATATACGAAAGGATTTTCGTTTATTCAGATTATCCCGCATATCCAATTTACAAATGAAAGAGGAAAATTTTATACCACGGGATTATCAAAAACCAATTTTAGACTTTGAGAAAATCTTGGAGACCATACAAACCACAATAAGAATCCGCATTCATAAATCTATCATGGACAGAGTACTTGATTATTGCACTTACGAACACTTTTCTCCCGATGGCGATGAATATTACATTGTTAATTTTCCGTTCATAGAAAATGACTACTACTACGATATTCTTCTTGGTTTTGGTGATAAGTGTGAGTGCCTGGAGCCGTTACATATTCGTGCCGAAATGAAGCGTAGAATACATGATGTAGCTGCCATATATGAAAATTAGAATATCATTGTATGTATTGTCGGACTGTCTTCAACAGGATTTTTCAGAATGCAGGAAAAAGAACAACCGCCGATTCCCATATGAAGCAGGAATAGCGATTCACTCTTATCCCTCCGCACGCCTCTGCGGCTCATACCCGGTTACGTCCTCCGTCACATAATCGTCAACCTGTCGCCAAAAAGTGTCCTCATCCACCGCCTCCCCCTTCAGGTAATAGCTGTCCCATTCCTCTTCGGCCAACAGCTCCTCCACCCAACTTCCATCCTCAAACCGGATCTGCCGCCAGCAGTTGCTTGCCGCGCCGCCGGATGCGATATAGACACCGCCAGTCTGAAGCATTTCAAAACCTCTGTACACTAGCGTGTATCCGTAAAAATCCTCGTTCTCACGGTGCAGAATCAGATAGTCTCCCGCAGGAGTCCATTCCAGAATCAATTCCTGAGTCCCGTCCCCGTCCAGATCAAACACCCGCACTTCCCGTATCCGCATTGCCTCCACAACGCCACCTCCGGCATAGTCTTCCACAAAGCCGCTGACAGTGGTCGTCTCCTTGGAAGTATGCCGATAAAATACAACTCTTTCATCCTCCTTGGCGATTTCACCCTCTCTGTTGAGCTCTGTCGGAGAACCGGAAACGGCCAATTCAAAAGCGGCACCCTCCTGAAGAACCGGAAAATACTGTGAGAATCCCTCCCACTCTTCCTCGGTCATTCTCCGCCGAAAAGAGTCATAGTCCAGCAGGGAGACTTCCGTGGGTTCATACCGCTTCTCTGGCTCTTCCGGATACAGTATGCCCGCTCCTTCCTCTTGAGACCCCTCCGCGTCAGGTTCTCCGCCCGGCTCCACGGGCTCCTCCACAGAAGTCTCCTGCATCCGGCGCATCTCTTTATCCCCACCGTCTGCGCATGCGACCAACGACAATACGATAATGCCTGTCCAAATCAATGCCTGCATTCGTCTTATTTTGTTCATGTCTATAGACCACCTTCCGATTTGAAGTCTTCTCCATATAAATCTTTTGACTCCAGTATAATGTATTTCTCGTAAAATAACAAATACCAATATCAAACACCACAGCATGCTTTGCAGTTATAGATAAATGTGTTATTCTGTTTTTGTTTTCTATTCAAAACCAATATTTTGCTGATAAAGAAAGGCCCTGCATATTATCATACGCAGAGCCTTTCTAATCTAATGTACTTTCTAAATAGAGCATGGTATGTTTCTTTATGAAACCTGTGCATACACATCCTTATCAAAGCGCATCGCTCAGAACCGAGTAAACCACGCTGTATGTGGCTCCGCTCATGCTTGCAAGGTCGCTTCCAAGGAAGAAAGAGCGCGTGGGAACACTGTCGCACATCGTGTACTTTGTGGCCGACTGCTCGGACAGCGTATAATCATCGGGATCAAAGTCGTCATACAGCAATTCCAGCGTTGCGAAGATCTCATCCGTGTCCGAAACGCTGCCGGTGATAAGTGTAGTTTCGAGACTTTTGAAGCTGCCGCTGGATTCAAACACAAGCTTCTCCTCTATGGTGAATTCACCGGCATAGCTTGCTTGGAACAAAATCGTCGTGCCATCCGCGCCGAAAAGCGCATACGACACATCGTCGAGGGTGATCCCGCTCGGCATCGAACTTGAAAAATCATCGACAACATACGGCATCGTGGGCTGGCTGGACGCACCGGCAATCGCCTCCGCTTCTTCCTGAGAATATCCCTGAGCCATCAGCGTCATAGCCCAGATAAATGTGCGCATATTCTCTATACTGTCCATATTCATAACCGCTTTTTCTTCTTCCGTCGCCTCACGGGTCATTGTCCAACCATCAAGCACCTCGGCAAACTCAGAAGGGCTGCCACCCTCAAGCACATTCACGTTATTGATGATCGTCGCCAAATCGGTCTCGGTGCCGGGCAGAATCTTGAGTGACCCGCCGTCGTAACTCCCGTTCTTGTAAATGTATCTCTGCATTATGCTGCAGGCATCGCCATACTGATAGGTAAGGTCGAAATAGCGTGTATCTCCGCTGCTATATATTTCGGAGCAATCAACCGTGACAGGCTCGTAATTCGCCTCGCCTGTGCTTGCCTTGGATGAAGCATCAGACTCTGCGGATGCCGCACCCGAGGATTCGAAGGGCTTGGTCTGCCCGACGGGATTCCGGAACTCGATAGAGTTCGAGGACTCAGTAGAGTTCTTGGATTCCACCGATGATGACTCGTTGCTGTCTTTCATTCTAATCTCAAAAGGCAGTCCGCATCCCGTGAAAACAAGACTTGCAGCCAGAATCGCGGCAATGACACATTTGTTCTTTTTCCTATTCATCTTCTCTCTCCTCGTTCATAAAATTTTGTTTACCGGATTTGACAGTCGTTTGACTTGAAATGCCGTTCCAGTTTCAATCTGCACATCATGATAACACAGAAAAAATCCCTATGGGGCGATTTTGCATAAATGGCAGGAAAATTTGCGCAACTTGTCAAAAAGTGGAAAAAAGTCCAAGAATCCTGGACTAATGCGATCTGAGAAGCATTTGACAGCATCAATCAGAAGAATAGCCATATTAAGAATAGAAAATATTTGTTCATACCTAATTTTTAAAGTTTCGCGAAAAAATTGTTATACCCCGTTCCCCCAATATTTAGAAAACGCAGCTTTCACATCTTTGATACGATTCCGGCTGGCAATCAATTTGGTGTCATTTTCCAGCGTCACATCACAAGCCGAGCAGATTTTTATGTATCTGACATTCACGGCAGCTCCTCTGTGAAGCAAAACAAAATTTTCGCTGCATGTTTCCGCATAAAGCTCTTTAATTGTTTTTCGCACGTTGATGATACTTCCGTCCTTTAAATACACGTCGCATCTGCGCCTGTTCGTCTCAAAGTACATAATTTCAGAAATTGCAATGTTCTGAATCCCATCTACGGATTTTAACAGAATGAATTTCTCCGTATGGTTTTCCATGGCCTCTAACGCGGAACTCAACGCAGGGGTCAGCTCCCGGGCCGCATATTCCTTGCGGATATATCTAAAGGGCTGAAACTTAAACGCGTCAAACACATATTGCTCATGCATGGTATAGAACATAAGAATGATATCGGGATACAGGTCTTTCAGATGCTCGGCAGTCTCAAAACCGTTTATGTTGGGCATGTCTATGTCAAGAATCAGAATATCAACAGCCTCCTTCTTTTCAATCATCGTGTCCAAAAGCATCTGCGCATTATCAAAGGTATCTATTTGAAACTCCATTGATCTGCTGTCAAAGAAGTCCTTTACAATGCCCCGCATAATTTCAATCCATACCGGCTCATCATCACATAATGCTATTTTGTATACCATACTCATTCCTCCAATCCCCATATTGTTCTGTTTTCTTTTGCTGAAAGCGCCTTTCACCCATTCAATCTCACCTCCAGTGTGATTTTGGTTTTGAGTTCAGAAAAAGCCACAATAAACGCTATCTACTGTGACTTTTATAAACCTTCACTTCTCCGAATTTCATTCTGTGCTGATACGATCGGAGACCACCGCATGAAGTTTTGTGCTGTTATATTGTCTGCTCCTTTCAATTTTATGCTGCACATTACGTCTTATTATAAACAATATCCTTGCTTTCGTCAAATAATATCTCCTCATCGCAATTCACACCATTTTCAAGATGTATGTATAATTTTCCGCTTCATACGGAAGTTAACTTTACAATTCATGGAGATTATTTGTAAGTAATGATTCCATAAGTTTAAGCATCCTTATCTTCCCCCTCTCTGTCATGCAACTGCTCAAGCACCGACTTTAACTTTGTCCGAAAAAGCCCCCCTATGTTTCTGACATTCTCCAAAAGCCTGATACCCTCATTGAAGATGTAAAAGAAGATGATCGCCATACGCAGCACTGACTCGTCCCCAATAATCTGTACATCGAGGATTTTGACGATAAAGCTAATCATGATCTTTGTTCTCCTTAAATCATTTTGTGCTGAATTCTTCTTGGGCGGGTCAATGAATTCTGATATGGTTTCGCCAATCACCAAAACAACCTTTCCGCAATTGCATATTCTTCTGCCAAGAACTTCCATACCGTCCGCTACATCAATTATTACCTTTGCCACTTTTGTCACATTCCCTTTTGTCATTTTTTTGTCTCCTTCCTTGACCTTGCTGATATCAACGGACTGGATCGTCTATCCTGGGATAAAAGATAAACCTGCGTCCGTCCTCATCAGCAACATTGATTGTTACTTTGTGCTTTATAAAGGCACAGCTCTTTCCGAAAAGAATCATTCCCTTCTGAGGTACAGGCAAAGAAAATGGACGTTTTTTTACCCGCCTCAAAAATTTTTGAATTTAATTAGTAGAAAATTAATCATCCAACAAGAAGAACAAACTAATACTTTATGTATATTTAACTTGTTGACAACATGGAACAGGGCTGGATGTTTACCCAGCCTTGTTATTTAATATTTTTCCCAAATGAAGGCTTTTGCTCTTGTCACGAGCTTTGACACGTTGGCAATGGAACAGCCCAGCTTGTCCGCAGTTTCAGTCATGGAATACCCGTCAAGTTCGACCATGACAAAAGCCTGACGCTGCTTATAAGGCATCTCATCGATGACCTCCCTCAGACGAGCTGCCACATGGTTCTCTGCATGTGACCTGTTATAAACCTCCCGCATAAGATCGCTGTGGTCCATGTCGGAATCCGCATCTTCAGAAAATGCATCCAGTGACATTGTCCAGTTCTTCGAAACTTCCTCTCCAGGATGTGCGGCCTCCCACTCACGGATTATGTCCTTTTCTTCATCAGAAAGCGGCGGTTTGCAGTTCTTTCGATTGTTATAGACCTCGGAATCGTCCAAGGAGTGCAGATACTTAATCAAATCCGCTGTAATCTTCCCATCCGCATCTCCGGGTGCAAGGGCACTCTTTTCTCCCGTGGCAAACTTATAGGTATATGTAGTACGATTGTTATAATTTGTTTTGCGAAATTTCATGATTTCCTTCCTTTCTGCCTAAACTCCGCAGAAAGGGCATGAGAATAAAAAATCGAAACACATGGAGCGAACCTACCAGAATGCAAAAAATAAGCGCGTTAAGGAAAGGTTTACTCCATCGGATTATTCCCGTATTGCTTATACGGAAACTTTCCTTGTGTAATCCCATGCCCTTAAAGCGCTTACTTCAGGCCAGTGATATTTTGTTGATAGTTATGTTACTGCGTTTTGATTAGCCCAAAGGCAACACCTCCTTTTCCAGCGAATAAATCTATCTGGCATCAAACTATGCAGAGAAATCAACTTTTTAATTTCTAATATACAATTCTCCAAATACTGCTTCAACAAATCATGCTGCGACCTTATGCCAATCCAATGACTCTTATATAAGGTGAAAACAAGAAAACATAATTCTCTGCACAAACAGTGATTTAGTGCCTTCACCTTTACCGATAAACTATTGACCATCATCAGCTTCTCTCTATGTAATATCCCTTCAGTGTCATAAAAGCGCTTTATATGAATTGCAGAACCCATTCGCATATAAACGCTTTGAATATTCTGTAAGGAATATTCATATTCTACATGAAATAATTCATGTCGTGGGGACATCCACGATTCACTACTTTTGTAGCACTTCTCTTAATTCAACAAAATACGATAAGTAGTCCCGTTATCATAAAACAGATTCAAAAAAGTTTTATTTCTCAATTCCCGTTAAGATTGTTAATTGTGCCAAATTGTGCTAAACTAAAAAAAATCACATCTTGTCCGTGAAGTGATTATCATGTTTATTTTGTTTATGAGCAAAGTTTATTTTGTTTGCCACAGTTTACATTTTCGAGGTAGAAAAATGAGTGATATTATTCCGCGCCTAAGTGGCGAAACCTTTTTCACATTAATCTTAGAAGCCAGAAAACCAAAAAGTGGTTCACAGGAGCAATGCTTTAAAGAATTACTTAGCATTTATGACGAAACAGTTAAAGCCTGGACAGGATCAGGATTAAAATCCACTGTTTCACAATACAAAAATGGTATTCTTAAATCCAACAGTTCCTATATTAATTTGGGAAATGAGCAAATGAATCTTTTGTTTGAGGATAGAATTCGCAATGACTATCCAGGTGTTCTTTCTGGCATGATTGATTTTTCCAAAAATTATCTTGAGCCATCGGGAAAAAAGAAATGGCTCATTGCTGCTTTATTGGAACTTATTGAAGAAGATACCTCTATAGATAAAAACGAGTTATTCTATGTTAACCCTGGACATACCCCATTGCACAAACATGAATTAGCAAAAATTCATGATGTGTATTACTATAATTTTCTTTTTGGTGTATGGCATTACATTTGTACCACAAAAAACAAAATGGGTGCAGGACGGGAGACAATCTTAGAATGGACAACAGATCGTGGAAAAAGAAGTGAGAGAAAATTCAACAGCCAGATAGGTCATGATAAATATCAAAATATTAACATTATATATGATGCCAAGCAGACTTCCACTGACTTTGAAAATTGTCACAAAGACAGCATATATCCTGTAAAATCAAGAGGAGAAATTGCTCCTAATTTAGGCAATAGAAATTTTAATTCCTCAGATTTCCTTATCATTGAAAGTCGTAATACAAAAATATATGATAATCCTTTTGGTAAGTATTTAGAAAGTGCTGAGAATAAGCATTCAAAAAAGACTACATTCTTATATGAAACCGAAAGAAAATTTGAAAGTTTCTATGTTTGTAACGATATACGCCCAAAAATAATATCTCCAATTCATTTTACCAATTTGACGCCTGAAGAAAAGTTAGGGGCACCTATTAAAAATGTTACTATTCTATCCTTTCCCCAACCGCAACGCAATATATTGCTTTTTGGAACAGGCGGACTTGGAAAAACAATGATGATGACACATTTAATGCTGAATACGATTAGGATGTACAACAAATACCTAAGAATCCCTATTTTTATCACTTTGCGCGATTATGATTCTAGCAAAAACGATTTATTAGACTTTATATTCACGGAGTTTAATCGTCATGATAGAAATTTAACATTAGATGATCTTACAAAATTACTTTCAGAGGGATTGGCTGTTTTGTTAATGGACGGGTATGACGAAATAAAATCTGCTCAATTAGACACTTTCAATAAACAACTGGATTTGTTATTGGATCAATTTCCGAATAATTTTGTAATCATATCTTCGCGCCGCAACAGACGAGAAGATATGTTGTCGCGTTTTGCTCAATATTTATTGCAACCTTTTAGCTTAGAGCAAGCCACCGCTATGATTTCTAAACTTGATGCGAGCATTGTAAGTAATGAAGTAAAGAATGATTTCATTAAGGATCTTAAAAAAGATTCATTTAATTTTAGCAGAGATGAAAAAACGAAATTTTTAGGAAACCCATTATTCATTTCAATCATGCTGTTAACCTATGAAAATTACCATGACATACCTACACAGCGTTATCTGTTTTACGAGAATGCATACGAAGCAATGGCGCAAAAGCATGATGCAACAAAATCTCTTAGAAGAGAATTCGCAACCGGGCTTAATAGCAGGGAATTTAAACAGCATTTTGGTGAATTCTGTGCCATTACTTATTATGCTGAAAAATATTCTTTTACTGAAAAAGAGTTAAAGGCTTATTTCCAAGAAGTAATTGATGCAAACCACTTAATGGTGGACTCTGATACTTTTATAGTAGATATTACAGAAAAAATCTGTCTTTTATATTTGGACGGAAAACAATATTATTTTATCCACCGCTCTTTCCAAGAGTATTTTACTGCCTACTTCTTTTCTCTTCAGTTAGAGCAAAGCTACGATGCTATTTACAATATGTTCAAATCTAGGGATATGGTTTCTACTGAAGACGAAACCCTTAGTATGCTCTATGGAATTGATAAAAAGAAAACAGAAAAGCATATTTTCATTCCATTTTTGGAATCAATATTCACAGATGACTCTGATGATAAGAATTATAAAAACTTTCTCTTACTTATATATCAATCTATAAGATATACTGTTGGCAATATAAATTATTTTCCAATCAATAAACCTTGTTCCAATATCTATACACTTATTTCAAATGAATATATTCTTGCGAGAGATCCTTTTGAGATGGAGGAGCAACAATTTAAACCTACATCCGAACATATAATTAGTGATTTGCCTCTTTATAAATCATTTGTTCTCGATGAATGCTACTCATACAATAAAAATTGGACAAACCCCAATGCACCGCAGGATTTAGAAGAAACAATGCTAAGTGAATTGCCAGATGAGTATATACAATCCAATTTATTTCGTGAAAGCAGGCCTATTGGATATGTATGCGAAATTAAATTTGAAGAAATTTATTCAGATCCAAAAAAATACCAAGCTATGATTAATGAAATAGAAAATGAACATTTTGTACTCAAAGCAGAATATCTGCGGACAAAACAATTACTACTTACGCTAAAAGGAAAATATGAAAAACGTGAGCCTTCAGCAAGCTTTATTAGCCAGTTCCATTAATATAAACGGTCATACTTCATTTACAACCTCTTCTTTAAAACATATAATCATAAGGTGATTGATAACAGTGTTTTTTCTCTTTGAAAAATACTCTCTTCGGCGGCTTTTGACTTAGAAAGATTCTATGCTCCTTAAAGTCCAATGCCGCCGTTGTCATTTTCAAACCGAACTCTAAAATTCGTCTTTTGGGATGGCAATAGTTACTTCCCAGACAACATGATTGCTCTCAACAATATAATCCATCAATCCGACTTCATATTTCATAGTACTCTCTCCGTAAGTACCAGGATTACTATAGAGAATAATATGCAGAGCACGGTCGTTCGGTCATAAGTTCTCTGCCAATTTAATACAGTTTATCTATTTCTGACTCATAAGCAGCAAAGGTAGATTATCAAACAGCCCCCAATAAACGATATTAATCTTGTAAGGATTATCAGTAAGAAATCTATTGACTGTATGAACAGTTACTTTTGCCGCCTTATCCACAGAATAACCATACACTCCCGTGGAAATGGAAGGAAATGCTATAGTACGGATTCCATTCTCGACCGCCACTGTTAGCAACTTATAATAGCAGGATGCTAAGAGATCTACCTCCTTTCCTTCTCCCCCTGCCATTTTGATCCTACTGTGTGAATAACATAGTCGGCGGGAAGATTATATCCTTTAGTCAGCTTTGCTTCACCAGTCGGACACCCGTGGAGTGACCGGCACTCCTCAAAGATTTGCGAACCAGCTGCCCTATGGATTGCCCCATCTACACCGCCCAAAAATAATTCATTAGCCGCATTAACAATTGCTTGAACATCAATTTTTGTAATATCACCTTTTATCACTTTTAATCATTGTCTCACTCCACAAACTTTTTGACTACCTCACGTAGCTTCATAGCTTTCTCACAATACCACTCAAAGTATTTATCCCAATTATCAGTATTAAAATCAGCATTAT
>CAMWLG010000064.1 GCA_947175035.1 uncultured Lachnospiraceae bacterium
TCCACTTTTAGGGTTCCCTTCTTCTTATCGTGTCTACTTTATAGGGTACATTTTATTGCTTGCCTTCTTTTCTGCCTTTTTCTATGCCTTCTTCCAGCCCCTCTTCCCTAGCCTTTACCGTCGCCTCTTCCCATTCCTGTTGAATCTCGTCCCAAGCCTTACACATATTGATCTCCTCCTCTTCCTGTTCGTCCAGTTTCTTCAGTATCTGTGTGTTGTCCGTCATGACCGCTATCGTCCTCGCCGTCTCCGCAGATATGTTCGTGAAGTCCTTGCTTTTGTAAAGCGCCTTCATAGCCTCCTTGTCCCCGCGAGTGCCAAGGGTTGCGAGCAGAAGGCGTAGATCCGTCCGGAATACGGACAACTCCGTTAAGTCCTCCACGCACACCAGACTCATCCGGTAGTCGTGAAACAGCGCCTCCCGCAGCTTTTCGTCCGCTCCGAAATCCATCATGTCCCCGAGGCTCTTGGGTCCATCCCAAGGTTTCGTGCCGTGGTAGAGGCAGATTGTGTACACAGGGTGCAGCTTGTCCCCTTGTCCGAACCGTGTCTCCCAGCGGGTTATTTTTTTCTTTTTTTGACTGAGTTTGCGTCTCTTGCAGTTCTCAATCTCCCGAATCTGTCGTTCGTACTCCAAGCCATCATACATCATGATCCGCCATGGCATCGAGTGGTCAATATCGCTTTGGTTTTCTATCGCCACCACGGAAAACCCTGCGCCTTCTTTGAGGTGCTTTTTGATGTCTCGGTAGCGATCCTGCGTTTTGGGATTTTTCCTCTTTTTCCCTTGGGACGCCCCAGTCCACGCATATCTCTCCGCGCCCTCCACAAGTGCATCTGCCTGCAGCACCTTCTCACCGCCAAACACCGCTCCGTTGAACAAGTCTGCAAACCTACCATTGTCCGAGAGAAAGCTGTACATAGCGTCATCATATTTTCCCATAAATTACCTCCCTTGCGGAGGGACATCTGCAAATCCGCCCGCTCCGTCACCTTTGTCATTTTGTCAATCCAAGTGGAAAAAGGCTTTGTCGCCTTGGCGGAATCGCCATAGAAAAATACTTGAATTTTAAGATACATGAATTATAGCCTATTTGTTTTTATGTGCCAATATTTTTTTAGAATTTAGACATGCAATAATTTGTCAGACAATATGCCTTTTCAGAATTGGGAAAGTGTGGTAAAATGTTTTTATTCAGAAATAAATGCTCTATAGAAATAAAAGGAGGAGGAAGTAAAGATGGGTTACATGGAGGATTACAAGTTCTGGTTGGAGGATGATTATTTTGACCAGGACACCAAGAAGGAGCTGGAGGGTATCAAGGATAACGCGGCAGAGATTGAGGAGCGTTTCTACAAAGAGCTTGAGTTTGGGACAGGCGGTATGCGCGGCATCATCGGCGCGGGTACGAATCGCATGAATATCTATACTGTCCGCAAGGCTACACAGGGTTTGGCTAATTTTATCTTAAAGCAGGGTACTCAGGCCAAAGGAGTTGCCATTTCCTATGACAATCGCCGCATGTCCACCGAGTTTGCAAACGTGGCAGCGCTGTGTTTGGCTGCAAATGGCATCAAGGCATATATTTTCGAGAGCCTTAGACCCACTCCCGAGCTTTCCTTCGCACTGCGCACATTGGGATGTACCGCAGGTATCATGGTGACCGCGAGCCATAATCCCCCTGAGTACAATGGCTACAAGGTATACTGGGAGGACGGCGCCCAGGTGACGGCACCCAAGGATAAAGAGATCATTACCGAGGTATTGAATATCAAGGATTATCACAGTTTGAAGACCATGGACAAGGATGAGGCAGAGAAGGCCGGCATGTATCAGGTTATCGGCAAGGAGATTGATGACGCATACATGGTAGAGCTGAAGAAGCAGATCATTCATCCTGATATCATCGCCGAGGTGGCAAATGACATCAAGATTGTATACACTCCTCTCTGTGGAACGGGTAATAAGCCCGTGCAGCGCGTTTTGTCCGAGCTTGGCTTTAAGAATGTGTATGTGGTTCCTGAGCAGGAGAATCCTGACCCGAATTTCACGACCCTGGAATATCCCAACCCGGAGGATCCCAAGGCGTTTACTTACGCGTTGAAGCTGGCAAAGGAGAAGGATGCGGATATCGTGCTGGCAACAGATCCCGATGCAGACCGTCTTGGCGTGTACGCAAAGGATAACAAGACCGGCGAGTATGTGGCATTCACCGGCAATATGTCCGGTATGTTGATCGCTGAATATATTTTGCGGGAAAAGAAAGCCACCGGCACCATGCCTGTGAACCCCGCCATGATCACCACCATTGTTACCACCAATATGACATTCCCTATCACGGCAAGCTATGGCGTGAAGTTGATTGAGGTGTTGACCGGATTTAAGTTTATTGGAGAGCAAATCAAGCTGTTCGAGCAGACCGGCAGCAATAATTATGTGTTTGGTCTGGAGGAGTCCTACGGCTGTTTGGCGGGAACCCATGCCAGGGACAAGGATGCGATCGTGGCAGTGATGTGCTTGTGCGAAGTTGCTTCCTTCTGCAAGAAGCAAGGTAAGACTCTTTGGGATATGATGCTGGAGATGTATGAGAAATACGGCTATTTCAAGGAGACCCAGTACACCATCACATTGAAGGGTATCGACGGTGCGAAGCAGATTGCTGAGATTATGGATAAGCTGCGCAAGAATCCGCCCAAGGCATTTGGCGATTTGAAGGTATTGAAGTTCCGCGACTATCAGGAAGATGTGATTCTGGATATGGAGACCGGCGAGAAGACTTCCACCGGTTTGCCCAAGTCCAATGTGCTGTATTTTGAACTGCCTGACAACAACTGGTGCTGTGCACGTCCCTCCGGCACGGAGCCCAAGATCAAATTCTACATCGGCGTAAAGGGTGACAGCATTGAGGATGCCGCTGCCAGAAATGCCAAGCTGACAGAGGATATTAAGGCTCTGCTGTAAAAGGTGGTATAAAACAGAAGAATATTTCAAGGAAGCAGCGAGTCCACACATTGATATTAGGGGTCATTGAACGGGGGCTGGCTGTTTCCTTGTGTAAGAGGTATAATCAGGTAATAATTGCTAGAGGCATAATATTGGAAAGGGGAGAAGGCGGACTTTGGGAGTGTTTCGATTCTCAAATTTGAGAAAAACTATATATTATCTGCGGCGTAATGGAATTAGCAACACATGTTATGCAATAAAAGAGCGACTGTCCGCGAGTAAGGAGCCTCCCTATGTCTACCAAGAGCCTTCCAAGGAACTGCTCGAGCGTCGGCACAAGGCTTCTCTGGATGGCCATGCCCAGGGTTCCTATGGGGGAATCCGTTTCAGTATCGTAGTTCCCACATACCGTACTGTCCCCCAATATTTAATTGAGCTGATAGAATCAGTGAAGGCGCAAAGTTACCCTTATTGGGAGCTGATTTTGGCGGATGCCACGGAGGATGACAGTGTCCGCACCATTGTGGAAAAGCAGCAGGGAGATATTCGTTATGTGAAATTACCCCAAAATGCAGGCATTGCCGCAAATACCAACGAGGCATTAAAATATGTCAGGGGTGATTATGTCGGTCTTTTGGATCATGATGATATTCTGGCTCCGGATGCTCTTTTCGAGATGGCGGAGGCTGTCCGCAGGGCGAGGGAGCAAGGGATTGCCCTACAGCTTATCTATTCAGACGAAGACAAATGTAATGGGGATGCCACGGAATTTTATGAACCAAATCTCAAAGAAAAGTTTAATTATGATTTGATTTTAAGTAATAATTACATCTGTCATTTTATGGTGTTGGACAGTCATTTAATACAAAAATTGCAATTGCGCTCCGAGTATGACGGGGCGCAGGATTATGACTTGATTCTGCGCGCCGTAACGGAACTGGGGATTCCCAGGGAGCCTTCCAAGGAACAGTTGATTTGTCATGTGCCCAAGGTGCTCTACCATTGGCGCTGCCATACCGCGTCAACCGCGGAGAATCCTCACAGCAAGGATTACGCTTATCAGGCGGGGCAGAGGGCCTTGCAGGATCATTTAATACAAAATCATGTCAACGGCAAGGTGCTGCCCCTGAAACATTTGGGTTTTTATCAGGTACACTATGCGGAGGATGAGATTTTTGCGGAGAGGCCGGATTTGGGTGCTGTGGGAGGAGTTGTTCTCCGCTATGGGAAAATTGTGGGCGGACGAATGGATGAAACAGGACAGGTGTACTATGGCGGTCTTCCCGACCGATACAGCGGGTATCTGCACAGGGCGGCGCTCACTCAGGACGCGGAGGCGGTGGATATCCGCTGTATCGCCCTGCGCAAAGAGCTATGGCCGGTTTTTCGAGATGTAACAGGTGTAATTTATCGCTGCCAAGAAGGGGGATTTGTTTTTGACATATCCGCCTTGCCCGAAGAGTCCGATTACAAGGAATTGAGTCTGAAGCTTTGCAGGGCTATCAGAGAACGGGGCTACCGCATCTTATGGTGCAGGGAGGAAAACTTGATAGTGCAGGAGGGAGAATGAATAAAATAACTGTTGTTATACCAAATTACAATGGAATAAATTTTTTGGCTCCCTGCCTGGAATCCCTATATGCACAGGAGAAGGGTACGCCCCCTTTTGAAGTGGTCGTAGTGGACAATGCTTCCGGAGATGGCAGCGTGGAGCAGGCGGAGCAGTTTTTCCCGGATACCCGTATAATCAGGCTGGACACCAACACGGGCTTTTGCCATGCGGTGAATGTGGGAATCCAGGCATCGAATTCCCCTTACATTATTCTGTTAAACAATGACACCAGGGTGCGACCGGGATTTGTTAAAGCGCTTTATGAAGCCATCCGAAGGAATTCCGAAATTTTCTCTGTCAGTGCAAAGATGTTGATGTGGGACAAGCCGGAGCTGATTGACGACGCCGGTGATAGATATCATGTGCTGGGATGGGCTTATGCAAGAGGAAAGGGCAAGCCTGCCATGCGTTATGGGAAAAGGAAGCAGATTTTCTCTGCCTGCGGCGGTGCGGCAATTTATCGAAGAAGCATTTTGGAAGAGATAGGGCTTTTTGACGAGATGCACTTTGCATATCTGGAGGATTTGGATTTGGGATACAGAGCCCGGATCCACGGCTATCGGAATCTGTACGAGCCTCGGGCAGAAGTGCTGCATTATGGCAGCGCATCCACCGGTTCCCGCTATAATCCACGCAAGACAGAGCTTTCCTCTGCCAACAATGTCTATGTGATTTACAAGAATATGCCTTGTTTACAGATGATATGGAATCTGCCATTTTTGCTGTGCGGATTTTTCGTGAAGTGGTTGTTTTTTTGCCGCAAGCATATGGGAAGAATTTATCTGAATGGCCTTGTGGCAGGGATAAAACGCTGTTTGAGCAGGGAAGGTCGCTCTCACAAGGTAGCGTTCTCGCTAAAGGATTTGCGCCATTATCTGGCAATTCAGTGGCAATTGTATGTCAATCTCATCCGTTTCCTAGCGGGAGAGTGATTACGCCTCTTGATGATATTGTACAAATACCACGTTTTCCACGCCCTCGATTGCGGAAAGGGTATCCACAAATGCTTTGGAATCCGCCTTCATAGTCAACGCATAGGTTTCCTCCGTCACGTCCTTGTGGCGGATTTTTGATTTCATCTGCATTTTCCTTCCCGAGAGCGCTGTCTCCAAAGCCGCAGCCGCTTGATCTGTATAACGGATGACCAACAGATAGGCGGCGCTGCCGTTTATGATCAGATAGCAGAGGATGAACACGATACCAACGATGACCGTTCCTGCGACAGCGACAAGATACAGGCGCGCGCCGGCAGTCAGTCCCGCCGCGATGGCATAGAACAGAAAGCCCACGTCCAAGGGCTCCTTCACCGCCGCGCGAAAACGCACAATGGAAAGTGCACCCACCATGCCCAATGACAGGACAAGGTTGGTGGAGATGCACAGAATGATAAAGGCGGTAACCATAGTCAGCATGATCAACAGCATGCCAAATTTGGGAGAATAGGAAACTCCCTTATAAAAGTATCTATAGACAAGATAAATCAGAATGGAGCAAAAAAACGCTACAGCCATAGCTGCGGCGACCGTGCCGAAGGAGAGGGACTCAATCATCCCCATTTGCTGCATAGATTCGGAAAGTAAGCTCTTGATGGAATTCATAATCTGCCTCCTATGTAGTTGCCCTGTTTGCGCAATAGATTCTGTCTGCACAGGGTATATTTGGATAGCGCGGTGGTTTCGCCGGGGACACTTGCCAGAAGTTGTTCGAGATACACCGGAAAATATTGGTTGAATTTGATTTCCAATATCGTATCACCGCCCAATACATCATATAATTCTCCCGCCTGCCAAGGAGGAAGGTCGCCCGCTCCTGCCTGCAGGGCGCTGTCAAAGGTGATGCGCACGTTTCCGGCGGGATAGACGAAAGCCTTGCGTACATAATCCACCACCACCACTGGATGCAGCCCGCTAGAGCAGGCAAGCCCGTAGACATAGTCTGACAAGGCGTTTTGATATGCGGGCAGAGTGCTGTAATCTCCCCCGAGCATGGCTTCCGCTGTCCTCTTGGAGATAGACAGGGATTCTTTATAAATCAGTTTTTCGCGTTTTTCTTTTCTTTCTAATTTTATGACATCGTTTTGATAATTATAGAAACGAATGCGTATTTTTTCCCGCTCGCTGACTCCGGCTTCTTTTTCCGTGTAAGATCTGTCATCAAAGGTGTCAAAGTAAATGCTGCGGATCAGATAACTCCCATCGCCGCCGCTGTGTTCGTCCATGGGCAGAACTGCGCTGACGCGCTGCTGCAAAAGCAGAGCCTGGGCGGGGGACAATAGCTGTTTGATTTCCTGCCGGTATGGTTTTTGGGGCATAACCGCACTCCTTCCGGTTCCTGTTTTGACCAGGGATATTATATCAAAATTGACGTTCCATGGCAAGTTTGATATGATGAATGAAAAAGTGAAAAATAAAAAATGTAAATACTACAAAGGATATCAATATGAAAGTTTTCAAAATATGTCTTAAAAACATAACAAAGTTAAAAAACAAGAAACAAGCTGCAATCTTTGCATGCCTTCTTTTGATTTTGGCGGGGACAGGGATAATTTCCCTTTGGTTATCCAGCGGCACAATGGATGAGCCGGAAAGAGGGACAGAGAATGTCATACAATTTTCTGTTCCTTCCGGTTTTTATGAAAACGAGATATCCTTGCAGCTTGCCTCTGCACAGGAGGGCGAGATTTGGTATACGCTTGACGGGTCGGTTCCCGCAAGAGACAATGATAAGGCGCTAAAGTACTCCTTGGGGGAAGGTATCTCTTTGGAATGCGAAGCAGAGGAAAAGGTATATATCGTACGCGCGACGCTGCTGCAGGAGGATGTCATAGGGAATCCGGTGTCTACTGCCTCTTATGTCATAGGCGGGCGGGTCAAGAGCCGCTATGAGCTTCCTGTGTTAGTGATTGCCGGCGCGCCGGTGGATTTATTGGATGAGGAAACAGGGATTCTAGCATGGAAAAACAGAGAAGTGCGGGGGCGCGAGATGGAGCGTGCAGTGCAGATCACGCTTTTTAACGAGCAGGGTGGTGTGGAACTTTCCCAAAACTGCGGCGTGCGCATATTTGGCAACGGTTCCCGTATCAAGAACCAGCCTTCTCTTCGATTATATGCCCGCTCGGAGTATGATGAAGAGAATCGTTTTGATTATTCTTTTTTTGAGAATTATAGTACAAACAATACGTTGCTCACGGGCTGTAAGCGGGTGATTGTCCGCAACGGCGGCAATGACCACGGCTATGCTCACCTGCGCAGTGAGTTTGCATCCCGCCTGAGTCTGAACGCTGGCTTCCCGGACGCTCAGGGGTCATCCCCGGTCTGTGTTTATATCAATAATGAATATTTTGGCGTCTACTGGTTCGTGACCAATTATGACGCCTCCTATTTTGAACGAAAATATGGAGAGTATGACGGAGAGATGGTCATATTGGAGGGGATCGTAGCTCTTATGGAGGCTGAGGAGGGAGACGAAGAGTTGACTCTTCGGATGAAGGAAGAGTACAATGCTCTCCATGAGAAGCTGGCATATGCCGATTTAAGCGACCCTGCTAATTTGGAGCTGTTGAACGCGTCCATTGATGTAGAGAATTATTTGCAGTATGTGGCAATTCAGAACTATTTTTGTAATGATGATGCTTTCCAGAATAATTTTAAGACATATCGCTACTATTCCGAGAAAGGGAAATACGAAGAGGGCACAGTCTTTGACGGCAGGTATCGTTTTCTTCTTTATGATATTGACAGGGCACTTGATTTCAGTATGGAAAACGCCATTTGGTATAATGTTCTTGCCACGACGAACAGGGTGGAATATGATATTTTTTACAATGCACTTTTTGCCAATATTGTTAGCACGGAGGAAGGGAAAAATTATTATATTCGGTATTACCTCTCCCTATTGAACTACTATTTTAATGAGAGGCAGGCTTTGCCGGTGCTGGATGAGATGCATGAGAGCCATGTGGAGGAGCTGCGATATCTCTACACTCGGACAAATCTGATGGAGAATAATGACGAGGCTCCATGGGGTGCGGACTTTGACCATATGTTGAATGAAGTTGAGAAAGTGAGGAATTATATAGTAGAGCGCCCCGCTTGGGCGCTTGTCGATTTGGAGAGTGCATTCGGCCTCAGCGACCGTTATGAAATCCTTGTGAAAAATTATGGAGAAGCTAATATTTCTGTGGATTTTGCCACTTTTCATGACACGGAGTACACGGGGACTTATTTTGCCGAGGTGCCTGTGACAGTCAATGCATCCCCGAAATGCGGCGACAGATTTGATTACTGGTTAGTAAATGGCGTGGAGTATTATGACCGGGCACTGACCATCACAGGAGATATGCTCCAAGACAACGCGATTACGCTGGAGTGCGTCACGTCGCCTGACCCAGATGCGGGACTGCTTGTCTCAGCGGTGAAAAGTCGCGGCGGGAATGATTATATTGTGCTCACCAATTTTGGGGAGGAGCCACAGAATCTGGCTGATTATATTCTGGCGGACGGCTCTGACGAGATAAACAGCTCCACATTACCTTCCCTGAAAGTAGCACCTGGCGAGGAGGTTACCGTCTATTGCAAGAATTTTACAGGCGTGGAGGCTATTGGCAAGCCTGAGGTCGGTTTTAATATCAAGGCGGGAGAGACGCTTCATCTATATAAGGACGGATTGATACAAAAGGTTTCGGTTCCCAGGCTGGGCACTCGTGATGGTGTTTACCGCATGGATGTTCACAGTGGAGAATTTTATGAAAAATTGAAATAATTTGACAAATTCTTAAGAAATCATAAGAAACAGCTTCATAAATACTTAAGTTGACGATAGACGCTGCATTCTTGTAGAATAGACTACAGGTGAGGGCTTTTTTGAAGGATACCGGGTGACGCTTATGATAAAAGACAATCAGAAGGTATTTAACAGATTGCTGGTCATAATGGATGCAGCGATTATTGCTGCCTCTTTTATGCTTGCCTATTTTGTCAAATTTTATATCCTGAATGACGGCCCTGGCCCCGGAGTGCTGCCGCCGGAAGACTATATGGCGCTTCTGCCGTTTATCGTGCCGGGATTCATCCTGTTGTATTACAGGTGCGGTGTCTATGCGCCAAAGCGCACGGTACGGATCAAATTCGAGGTATATGGTATTATTCAGGCCAACACCATCGGCCTTGCAACAATGATTATCATTCTCTATATGATAGTCAAGGAAATTAACTACTCTCGTTCCGTCATCATGTTTTTCTACATGCTGAATATTTTTTTCACGGGAGGTCTTCGCTTCGTGCTTCGGAAAAGCCTCCGGACCATGCGGAGAAAAGGTTACAACCTCAAGCACATTCTGTTGGTGGGGTATTCCCGGGCGGCGGAGGAGTATATCGACCGTCTGCATGACAACCCGCAGTGGGGATATGTGGTATGCGGTATTTTGGACGACCACATTCCCGCCGGCACTATCTACAAAGGTGTCAAGGTGTTGGGCAGTTTAGGGAATCTGGAGATTATCCTGCCGGAGAACAAGCTGGATGAAATAGCCATCACGCTTTCCCTAAAGGATTATGACCATTTGGCAGATACTGTTAATATCTGTGAGAAATCAGGCGTCCATACTAAATTTATACCGGATTACAACAGCCTGATTCCGACGAGGCCCTACACGGAGGATTTGATGGGACTTCCGGTGATCAATATCCGCTATGTGCCGTTGACCAATACCGGCAATCAGCTGGTGAAGCGGGCGATGGATATTGTGGGTTCGCTTTTTGGCATTATCATCACGTCCCCTATCATGCTGATTTGTGCCATCGCCGTGAAAATGAGCAGTCCCGGACCGGTGATTTTCAAGCAGGAGAGAGTGGGACTGCACAATAAACCATTTTATATGTATAAATTTCGAAGTATGGAGCAGCAGTCTTCCAGCAAGGAGAAAAAGGCATGGACTGTGAAGGATGACCCGAGGGTCACCCGCACCGGCAAGGTGCTCAGACGCACTAGTTTGGATGAGCTGCCGCAGCTTTTTAACATTTTAAAGGGTGATATGAGCATGGTGGGCCCCAGACCGGAGAGACCGCTTTTTGTGGAGAAGTTCCGGGAGGAGATTCCCCGCTATATGGTCAAGCATCAGGTGCGCCCGGGGCTTACCGGATGGGCTCAAGTGAATGGACTCAGGGGAGACACTTCCATCCGCAAAAGGATTGAATATGATATTTATTATATTGAAAACTGGACACTAGGTTTCGATATAAAAATAATATTCCTGACATTTTTTACAGGATTCATTAACAAAAACGCTTATTAACACATGAAGGAGAAAAGACTATGGCACAGAATTCCGAGAGAGTTGCAGGGACAAGGCAAAGGGCGGCGAGAAGCAAGAGCAAGGTGATTATTTTTGCAATCGAGATATTTTTGATTCTCATCATGCTGGCGGTGCTCTTTTTTGTAATGACCAAGGGTGACAGCGGCCCTTACCGGGCACAGGAGCTCAACCCTGATGATCTTATCAACGAGGAAGTGCTTAACAAGAATCAAGGTGGTGAGAATCCCTCTGCGGTGGATCCTGGTGTGATGGTGGACACGGGCTATATGAATATCGCGTTGTTTGGCGTGGACGCCACCAAGCCTAACGGGATTTTCAAGGGAAGCAACAGCGACAGTATTATGATAGCGAGCATTGATATGGACACCGGAGATATCAAGCTGGTCAGCGTGTACCGCGATACCTTCCTGAACGTGCAAAGTCAGGATGAGTACCGCAAATGTAATTATGCATATAACAAAGGTGGTGCAGAACAGGCGATCAAGATGCTCAACATGAATCTTGATATGGATATCACCAATTTCATCACGGTGAATTATCACGCCTTGATTGATCTGATAGATGGTCTCGGCGGCATCTACATCGATGTGGACAGGAATGAGCTAAAACATATTAACAATTACCAGATTACTATAAACCAGGATTTGAACTTGGGCGGTTATACTCCCGTGAAAGAGACAGGTTACCAGAAGCTCAATGGTCTGCAGGCCGCGGCTTACTGCCGTATCCGCTATGATGTGCCTGGCGGTGATTTCGGGCGTGCCTCCAACCAGCGCGAGGTGATCAAGGCAATCGAGGAACAGGCCAAGAAAACAGATAGCGTAACTCTGCTCAATGTGTTTAATAAAGTGATAGATGAAGTATATACCAGTATAGACAGCAAGGATTTAATGCAGCTGGTGAGTAATATTGGCAATTATCGGATTGTGGATGAGGGCGGCTTCCCCGAGGAATCCATGCGTACTACCGGCAATATTGGTGCGAAGGGTGACTGCGTGGTTCCTTTGGATTTGGAGAGCAATGTGGTGTGGCTGCATCAATTCCTGTTTGATGATGAGGACTATACTGTTTCCAACACAGTCAAGGAGTATAGTCAGGTGATTAAGAGCAAGACATCATCCTATATCAATCGGTAGCTGTCGTCAACAATCGATAGCAATCAGCAGCAATATGCTAACGATAACACAGAGCGAGGGGGCCCTAAGACAACAGGACCCCCTTTTGATGAGGAGTGACACCATGGAAATTGACATTATCATCCCGCTCTACAAGCCGGGAAAAGAATTATTCACTCTCCTGGATTGTTTGGAGAGTCAGACAATTCCAGTCAGCAATATTATTTTGATGAATACTGAGGAAAAATATTTTCACCGGCTGGTTTATGGGACAGATTTTTCCCATAAATATAAAAATGTAAAAGTATTCCATCTCTCCAAGCGTGAGTTCGATCACGGGCGCACCAGGCGCAGGGGGGTATCCAAGTCGTCAGCGGAGATTTTTGTGATGATGACACAGGATGCCATGCCGGAGGATGAATTCCTGCTGGAGAAGTTGGTGGAGCATTTGAAAGATGACGTGGCGGTCTCCTATGCCCGCCAGATTGCCGGTCCTGACAGTGATGTGTTGGAACAGTTCAGCAGGCGGTTCAACTATCCCGACCAGTCCTGTGTCAAGTCAGGGGAGGATTTGGAGCGTTTGGGTATCAAGACCTATTTCTGCTCCGATGTGTGTGCGGCGTACCGCAGGGATATTTATGATCAGTTGGGGGGCTTTGTCAAGCACGCAATATTTAACGAGGATATGGTTTACGCGGCGGGAGCTGTGAAGGCAGGCTATCGTATTGCATACGAGGCCAGAGCGATCGTGATTCACTCGCACAATTATAATTGCAGACAGCAGTTCCATCGGAATTTTGATATGGGCGTTTCCCAGGCACAGCATCCGGAGGTTTTCGCCAATATCAAGACAGAGTCCGAGGGAATGCGCATGATAAAATCTGCTGTCTCCTATCTTAGAGAGAAGCATTTGAGTAAGAAAATACCGTACTTTTATTTACAATGTTTCTGTAAATACGCAGGGTTCTTTCTGGGAAAGCATTACAGAAGACTTCCACGTAGGCTGGTGCTCAAATGCACCGCAAGCCCTGATTATTGGCAGGCATAATTTTTTGGGAAAAATGGAGGATGAGATATGTGTGGCATTGTAGGCTATATTGGTAAAAAGAAGGCTGCCCCGATTATTCTTGACGGGCTTTCCAAGCTGGAATACCGCGGCTATGATTCCGCGGGCATGGCTGTGTTTAACGGCGAGAAGATTCTCACGGCGAAGGCGGCGGGCAGGCTTGCGGTGTTAGAGCATCTCACCCACGGCGGGGAGACCATGCCGGGTTTCTCGGGAATCGGTCACACCAGATGGGCTACCCACGGGGCGCCCAGCGATTTAAACGCACACCCCCACACCAACAAGGAAGGTACGATTGCCGTGGTACATAACGGCATCATTGAAAATTATATCGCATTAAAAAAGAAACTTACAAGCAAGGGCTATGAATTCGTGTCGGAGACGGATACGGAGATTTTGGCAAAGCTTTTGGACTATTACTACAGGGGCAATCCCCTGGAGGCGGTCACCAAGGTGCTGCAGCGCGTGGAGGGTTCCTACGCGCTGGGAATCATGTTCGCGGATTTTCCCGGTGAGATTTACGCTGCCAGAAAAGACAGTCCGTTGATTGTGGGTCAAAACGATGAGGGCAGCTTTATCGCGTCCGACGTGCCTGCGATCCTGAAATACACCCGTACGGTATATTATCTGGAAAATCAGGAGATTGCATGCCTGAAAGCTGATGATCTGGCTTTCTATTCTGTGGACGAGGAGGAAGTACAAAAGGAAGCCGTCACGATTGACTGGGATGCAAACGCGGCGGAGAAAGCGGGATATGAGCATTTTATGCTCAAAGAGATGTATGAACAGCCAAAGACCATCACAGACACAATCTCCCCCCGCATCAAGGAGGACGATATTGTCATTGAAGAGTTAAATATGACGGACGAGGAGCTTAGGGCGATTCGCAAAATCCATATTGTGGCATGTGGTTCCGCATATCACACAGGTGTCACTGCCAAATATGTGATTGAGGACTTGGCGCGCATTCCCGTGGAGGTGGATGTGGCGAGTGAGTTCCGCTACAGGAATCCGATTTTGGAGGAGGGCGGTATGGTGGTGGTCATCAGCCAGTCGGGAGAGACGGCGGACACTCTGGCTGCGCTGCGGGAGGCGAAAGAGAGAGGGTTTAAGGTGCTGGGAATCGTGAACGTGGTGGGCAGCTCTATCGCAAGAGAGGCGGACAGCGTCATGTATACTTGGGCGGGGCCTGAGATTGCGGTGGCTACCACCAAGGCTTACAGTGCGCAGTTGGTTGCGTTGTATATGCTTGCCATGAAGATGGCAAAGGTGAGAGGAACGATTGACGGGACGACATTCAGGAAGCTTTTGGCAGATTTGCACTGTCTGCCTGATCAGATAGAAATGCTGCTGGCGCAGAAGGAGAAAATACAACATTTTGCCAGCCGCTATATGGGGGCGAGGGATATCTTCTTTATCGGCCGCGGTATCGATTATGCCATCTCCCTTGAAGGCTCCTTGAAATTAAAGGAAATATCATATATTCACTCCGAGGCATACGCAGCGGGAGAGCTAAAACATGGTACAATCTCCTTGATCGAGGAGGGGACGTTGGTTGTGGCGGTCTCCACACAGGAGGAATTGTTCAAAAAGACCATTAGCAATGTGGTGGAGGTCAAGGCTCGCGGCGCCTTTGTCATGGCGGTGACGATCGAGGGCAATAAGGCGATGGAGAAGGCGGCGGATTATGTGGTATATCTGCCGGAGACCAGCCCTTGTTTTGCAAATTCCTTAGCGATCGTTCCTTTGCAGTTATTTGCGTATTATGTGGCTGTGGGCAGGGGCTGTGACGTGGATAAACCCAGAAACCTGGCAAAGTCTGTGACTGTGGAATAGGAATTTTGAATTCACTTTTATTTCATGAATTAATCACAAATTAAACACAATTAATACTTATACTGAGTTTATCAAAATATTCAGAACCATTCAGAAAAGAGGGATAAATATGTACGATAACGAAATGTATGGCAATTCTGACAATCCCAGACAGGCGACAGGAAATTTTAGCGGCGCCAACACGGCGGATTTTGATAATGGCAACGGGGGATATTTTAATCTTATGGATCATCCTGTGGAGACACCAAGACCTCATGTCGAGACAGTGAATGAAGCTGGAAGCTCCGGCAGTCCTTTCAATAGAGACGCTTACAATGGAAGTCTCTATAGCGGCGGCGCTTACACCAGTGATGTCCATTCCGATAGAGCGGATAGCATTGAAGGGGCAGAATCTACTGACAGGAGCGGGAATATTGGCGTGGAGGCAGCTGCTGACAGAGCCGTGGGCATCGGCATGGAGACATCTGCTGACAGAGCTGTGAACATTGGCATGGAGGCATCTGCCGACAGAGTTGCGAGCATTGACATGATGGCATCTATTGACAGAGCTGCGAGCATTGGTATGACGGCAGCTGCTGACAGAGCCGCAAGCATTGGCACGGAGGCAACTGCTGACAGAGCCATGAATATGAACAGAACGGCTTCACCCGCACAGAATACCACATGGACACAGGCACCTGTGCGCAAGGCGGAGGAGCAGCATAAAGCATCTAAGACAGGGGAGAAGAAGCTTGGATTGATGCAGAAGATTATGTTGAGCATCAGCTTGGGTCTGCTTTTTGGAATCTTTGCAGGAATTGGTTTCTATGGCGTGAAACAGGCACAAAATTCCATGCAGCCCGACAATTCCCAGGCAGTGACAGAATTGGAGCAGAAAAATACAGTGAATTCAGGAGCAGAAGGAAATGAGGCACCCTTGTTGCAGCAGGCAAGCTCCAGCGTGGTTTACACGAACGGCGGTACAAATGTACCTGGGATTGTAAAAGATGTGATGCCTGCTATGGTTTCTATTGTCAATTATTATACAGAACGCGTATCTTCTTTCTGGGGGCAGACATATGAGGAAGAAGTCCCAGCCAGCGGCTCAGGTATCATTGTCAGCAGGACGGAGACAGAGCTGTTGATTGTCACCAATAATCATGTGGTGGAGGACGCCAATCGTCTGGTTGTCACCCTGATTGACGGAACCGAAATACAGGCGAAGGTGAAAGGCACGGATGCGGATATGGATCTGGCGGTGATAGCCATCTCATTAAGTGATCTGTCAGACGAGACGATAAATGCCATCACGGTTGCGACACTGGGCGACAGCGATAATCTGGAGCTTGGCGAGCAGGTAATTGCGATTGGTAATGCCTTGGGCTATGGACAGTCGGTGACAGTAGGATATGTCAGTGCTTTGGACAGAGAGCTTGACATGGAAGATGGTACCGTGGGTACCTATATCCAGACTGACGCTGCTATCAACGGAGGTAACTCTGGCGGTGCCCTGCTCAATGCCGCAGGCGAGGTGATTGGTATTAATTCTGCCAAGATTGGCGGCTATGCAGTGGAAGGCATGGGCTATGCGATACCCATCACGGCGGCAAGCCCCATTATTGCGGATTTGATGGAGCGTCAGACCAGAAATAAGGTAGCAGCGGCGGATATGGGTTATATGGGCATTGAGCCTCAGGACGTGACCGATCAGGCATCCCAGTTGTATGGTATGCCCAAGGGTGTGTATGTGGTGTCTGTTGCGTCTGGCTCCGGCGCGGAGGCCGCGGGTATGGTCAGAGGCGACGTCCTTACTAAATTCGATGGCAATAAGATTTCCTCATACGCGGACTTGCAGGAGGTTTTACAGTATTATGAGATCGGTGATACCGTCAAGGTGACTGTGATGCGCCCTGAGTTTGGTGAGTATGTGTCCCATGAACTGACATTGACGCTGGGCGCAAGACCCACAAGCAACATGTTCAAGAAGTAAAATGGATTCCAAGAGCGAGCATACAGAACTTGGATTAATATTTCATGGAGTAATGGCAAGAACCCTGACAAGCAATGTCGTGAAGCGTTGCTTGCCAGGGTTCTTGTACCTTTTCTTTTTGTAAAACAAAGCTCTGGTGCCTCCGTCTGCATAGCAGTAGATTTTGGGCATTGCCTGGCGTTGAAATCGTCAGCATTGTTTTCTAGATATACCGCTTAGGGTGGACTGTATAAAAATCTCACTGGACAAATAAAAGAAGATATGATATTATAAGAGTGAGTTAGATTTGTGAACGTAATACTATGCAATCACAAATGACTTGCTTTTTCTTTGGGCATTTTCGGCCCGTTTTCCCAGTTTTATTTTCCAATTTTTATCGGCGTAGCCAAATCTGTACAAGACTGAACAGGGCTATGACTATATAACACAAAGGAGAAAAATATGACCTACGAAAAATTTATGAGAGAGCTCATGGTGGCAATATTGCAGAGAGAGGAGGTTATGGACAAGGAAGTCAGATTGTTGGAAAAGGACAAAAAACAAATAGATGCAGGAATATCCTCTTGTTTGGATTTGGACAGTGAACAACTATATATTGACAATACTTGGTTTCATGAGGATGTCCTTTGTATTACATGGAAAGTATGTGGCGTGGCTCATATGCTCCATTGGAGGTTGGAAAAACTCTATGAGCGTTTTTGCAGGGAGGGGTGGCAGAGCGTATTGCCCGAGATTATAAGCAAATTAAAACTACATAGTGTGAATGACGGGTATCGGGAGATTCCTGAGAGAATGATTGTCAGGCCACTTTGTTATGGATTAAACAGGGAACTTTTGAGGGACAGCGTTTATTGGAAATTCGGAGATATCGCTTTAGTGCTCTATCTTCTTGTGGGTGATGAGACAGAGGAAATCGGGCATCTGCGTGTGAATCGGGAGATGGCGAATCAGTGGAATATACCTGATGAGATACTTTTGACCAATGCTATGCTGCACACTTATTTGGCATTGCCGCCAAAGCTTTATCAGAGAAATGATATCAGGGGATATCGCTTAACCAATGCTGACGGAGTGGATGGCGCTCTTGCCTTTTTCTACCCTGGGATGAAGGAGCGCTTGGCGGATTTGCTTGAGGGGGATTATTATGTGGGATTTTTAAATGTCAATGAGGTTGTGGTCTGTCCTGTGAGGCGCAAGGTACTGGGAGAGCTTAAATCGGCTGTTTCCTATGCCAATACCCTCCTTGACGAGCGGAAAAAATTGACCAATCGTATCTACCGATATAGTAGCAGTTATGGGAGGTTGATAGAAGTATAAAAATTTTTTCGTTAGGATGCATAAAGAATCGTTAAAAAAATGGTGTAATATTTTATGTTTAGAGGACTAGATGGCTTTTTGGAGATATGATACACTATTAAAACAAGGAGGAATGAAAGATGAATCAAGACACGAAAGTTATTTTGGAAGAGCTTGAAAAAATGCAGGGGGACACTAAGATTATCCTTAGCAAAGTCGCAGGACTGCAGGGAGAGATGGCTGAGGTCAAGACGGAAGTCGCGGGCTTGAAGGGAGAGATGGCTGAGGTCAAGACGGAAGTCGCGGGCTTGAAGGGAGAGATGGAAGAAGTCAAGATGGAAATCGTTGAGCTCAAGGTAAGAGTTACAGGGCTGGAGTCTGAGGTTGCGCGGCTAGACGACAAAATAGATTTGGTTCAAAATGATTTAACAGGCGTGAAACTTCGAATAGAAAATGAGCTATGTGTGAATATTAAGCGGATTGCAGAGGGACATTTGGATTTGTCAAGAAATCTGCATGAAGCGACAAAGCATGATGGAGAGATTGAAATGCTTTCTATCAGGGTAAAAGTATTAGAGGGAGAGGTCGTAGAACTAAAGAAAAAGACATCATAGGAGCCTTTTTCATCTAAGATGCTTGTCTGTGGACGGGGGACAGTAGTATAATTGAGGAAAAGAGGGTGACAGGGAGGGGAATTAACTTGAGGAAGAAATCCGAGACACGGAGTAGAAAAAAGGGATGGCCGATCATCTTAGTTTTAGTGTTGGTTGTGACCATTCTTATGTCTGTAGTGCTCTTTAGGGTTAAGGAGCAAGCTTCCATCCGTAAGGCAAAGGAGGCGGAAGTTTTGATGGAATCTAAGTTGTACTCTGTGATTGGTCTGAGCGACCTGTCAACCTATGAGTGCGTCTACAATGATATATGCACGGTGATGGATGAGGAAAAAAGTGACAAGGTGGCTTATTACTGTGCATATGAGTCAAAGGTAAAGGCTGGGATTGATTTTAATAAGGTGGACGTGGCTGTTGAGGATAAGACGATTACCGTGACAATTCCCGAGGTGCAGATTACAGATATCAATGTGGATATTGCCTCCTTAGATTATATGTTTGAAGATAAGAAGGCAAATACCAATACTGTTTCCCAACAGGCATACAAGGCGTGTATTGCGGATGTCGAGCGCAAATGTGCTTCCGAGGAGAGAATCTATCAATTGGCGGAGCAGAATGCCCAAAATATTTTGAAAGCGCTGATTATTCCTTTTGTGCAGCAGCTGGATTCTGAGTATGTGCTGGAAATCAGGACACAGGGGGATGTGGCGGGATGAAAAAGGTGATATCGGCATTGATACTCATATTGATTTTGGGAAGTTGTACTGCCTGTGGGCAGGCGGATAACAGGTCGGGGAACATGGATTTTGAACCTCAATCATCACGCATGAAAGCAATCTGTGAGCTGGCGACGATGGACTGCTATTATCATGTGGTTGCGAAGTATTTTGAGGAGGATGCAGAGGGCTTCTGGATCTGGAAGAAGGATAAATGTTTCTGGGTGGAATACAGTGGGGTTGTGACGATTGGCATCGATGCCACAAGGCTTGAGATAGAGGTGGAAGATACAGAGGTCACGATATCCATACCGCCTGCCGTGATACTGGACATTTCGGTGGATGAGAAGAGCTTGACAGAGGATTCCTATTATATAGAGCACGATTCCGCGCCCATAACCGCAAAGGATCAGACCAAGGCGTTTGAGGAAGCGCAGAAAAATATGCGGGACAAGGCTGCAAGCGACACCACCCTGTTACAGAATGCACAACAGCGAGCCCAATCCCTGTTGGAGGATTATGTGAACAATATCGGGGATGCCATGGGGAAAAAGTACAATATCAATTGGATTTATTTGGAGTAGTCATGCCAAAGAGGAAGAGGTACCGTGATGAACAAAGTATCTTTATCAACATTTTGCAGAGAAAACGGGCTGGTCAGGGACGAGGTTAAGGAATGGCTGATTGAGAACGGATACCTCGTGGATATTTACCATGCCACGGAACAGGGGAAAAATATAGGTATCTCCACAGCTATGACAAAGGACGGCAAATCATATCTGGTATATAACGGGCAGGCACAAGATATTCTCAGAGAAGGTTTTGTAAAAGTACAGGACGAGTCGGGGCAGGAGTGTGCTGCATTTCCCAGACTTCGGTTGAAGGAGTTTGTAATTCTGGATACAGAGACCACAGGGCTTAGGGGGGATGATGAGGTTGTGGAGCTTGGCATCATAGACAGCAAAGGCGATATCCTCTACCAAAGCCTGTTCAGACCACAAAAGCAGATTCACTATGCGGCCAGCAAGGTAAACGGATTGTTCAATAAAGATTTGATTGATGAGCCCCTGTTCAAGGATGAGTGGGAAAATATAAAAAACGCGATAGGCAGCCGAATTATCATAGGCCACAATATCTCTTTTGACAAAACAATGATTATGCAGACCCTTGCAAGGTACGATATGAATGACAATGAGGCAAAGCTAATATTCAAAAATTGCAGGGACAGCATGGTGATCGCGAGGCAACATCTGTCAGCGGAGAATTACCGGTTGGAAACTCTGTGCAGGACTTTGGGCATTGTGGATGAGCAAAAACACAGAGCCTGTGATGACTGCCTGATGGTATTGCGGCTGCTTGAGGCGATTGAGCAAAGGATTTAGGGAAAAGAGATGTGCATTGTGGAATAGTCAGTCATACCCTTTGAGAATACTTCATACAATGTAAAAAAGTATTCTGAGGGGATTTCCTTTGAAGGATTATATTGAAGAACGTGCCGTCAGTATTGCTAACTATATCATTGAAAACAATGCCACGGTGAGGCAGACTGCCAAGGCATTTGGAGTATCTAAATCAACGGTACATAAAGACGTTACTGACAGGCTGGCGCAGATCAACCCCGCACTGGCGTCGCAGGCGAGGAAGGTTCTGGATGTGAACAAGTCGGAGCGGCATATCCGCGGCGGGATGGCTACGAAAGAGAAATATCTGCATATACATAATTAGTAACTGTTGTTACCATAATTAGGAAAACCACCGTGGAAGAATCCGTGGTGGTTTTTTGCGCGAGCAGTGAGGAGCGTTCACGCCGTGCTCGCACGGGCGGGGACGAGACGAACGCC
>CAMWLG010000065.1 GCA_947175035.1 uncultured Lachnospiraceae bacterium
ATTGATCCTTATATGGCTGTAGGGATTGCCCTTTCTTCTGATGTGCTTGCAAGTGCTGTATCAGCCTACACATATAAAAAGAATAAGAATCTTGATATCAAAAACGGCTTGATCATGATGGCAAGCGTTCTGGTATTTACTGTGGTGGGAAGTTATGTTTCCAGTTTGGTTCCCTCTGCAGCAATGGGGAACTTTTCCGTGTTCATGACATTTTTGCTTGGTATAAAGTTTATTGTGAGACCGGTTATGACAACAAAGGAAGCTATGCAGGGCGTTTCTGCAAAGAAAAGGGCGGTCCAATCTGTGATATGTGGTGTCTTAATTGGTTTTATATGTGGATTTGTTGGGGCAGGCGGTGGTATGATGATGCTTTTGATATTGACGTCTGTTCTTGGATACGAATTGAAAACCGCCGTAGGCACCAGTGTGTTTATTATGGCATTTACTGCGTTTACGGGAGCGGTTTCCCATTTTGCGATAGGCGGCGTTCCCGACTTGCTTGTCTGCATTTCATGTGTGGTATTTACCCTTTTGTGGGCGAGGATCGCGGCTGTGTTTGCAAATAAGGCAGAGGCAAAAACATTAAACAGGGTGACGGGAATTGTTCTTGTCATATTAGGAGCGGCAGTGTTTTTGTTTTCTGTTTTGTGAGGCTGCGACGGGAAGAGAACCGGAAAAATGTCATTGTGTAAACAGTTCCACATATTCATACAAAACTGTCGCTGGGGATTCTCCCGTATGCGGCGGTTTGTCATTTCTAAAGGATTTTTTCCAAAATTATAAATAATTTCGGTTTACAATATTTACCATGTGGTTCATGATAAAAATACAAGTAAGATTGGTAACACTTATAGAGAAGAGCGAAAGAAAAAATATGAATATTATGGAGGACGGCATGAAACAGTATGATGTAGTGGCATTAGGCGAACTACTGATTGACTTTACGGAGAACGGAAGGAGTGCGCAGGGCAATCTGATCATGGAAGCAAATCCGGGCGGCGCCCCCTGCAATGTTCTGGCGATGTTGAACCGACTGGGGAGAAAAACAGCGTTTATCGGGAAAATTGGAAACGACATGTTTGGTGACAGTCTGGAGGCCACACTGCGGGAAGTGGGGATTGACACATGCGGATTAAAGAGAGATGAGAAGGTGAACACAACACTGGCATTCGTTCATACGAAAGCGGACGGTGACAGGGAGTTCTCATTTTATCGGAATCCGGGAGCGGATATGATGCTGGAAGAATCCGATCTGGAGGAAGACTTGCTGAAGAACTGTAAGATTTTCCATTACGGTTCGCTCTCTATGACCCATGAAGTCTGCCGAAGAGCCACGAAGAAAGCGATTGCGATGGCGGAGGAAAACGGCGCGGTGCTGTCCTTTGACCCGAATCTGAGAGAAGCTCTGTGGAGTGACTTGGAGGAAGCGAGGCAACAGATCGAATATGGGATACGGCACTGCCAGATTCTAAAAGTATCCGACAATGAGATACAGTGGCTGACAGGGGAAGAGGATTTCGACAAAGCGGTTGAGAAGATCCGGGAGCGTTTTGCGGTCCCGATGATTCTGTTATCTATGGGAAAGGCTGGAAGTCGAGCCTATATGGGAGACTGTCGGGTGGAGCAGCCGGCGTTTCTTCAGACCGGGACAATCGAGACGACCGGAGCAGGGGATACGTTCTGCGCGTGTATTCTGCACCATGTACTGGAGTATGGCTGGAGAGCATATGAAAAGGATGAAATGTCACGGATGCTTCGGTTCGCCAATGCGGCGGCATCTATTATCACCACAAGAAAAGGCGCCCTGCGGGTAATGCCGCACAGGGATGAGATAGAAAATCTGTGCGACAGGGGGTGACTGGAAGTGGAGCCAAAAGTTATTTTTCTGGATATTGATGGGACCTTGACGGAACCGGGGAGCAATGAACCGCCGGAATCCGCCATACAGGCGATTTCGAAGGCGAGGCAGGCTGGAAATTTTGTATTTTTGTGTACCGGCAGAAACTATGACATGCTGCGTCCGCTTCTGCGGTATGAGTTTGATGGGCTCATAGCAAGTTCGGGCGGGTATGTTGAGTGTCAGGGGCAGGTGATTTACGACTGTCCCATGACAGAAGACCAGAGGCGTTTAGCAATGGATGTCTTGGAAAAGAATGGTGTGTTCAGAACCGTGGAATGCATGGACGGCTCTTATACGGACGAGGGATTCAAAGAATTCTTAAGAAAAAATGCCGGGGAAGGCGGCAACAGCGAATTGCTGCGATGGAGGGAACAGATCGAGAAAGCGCTGAACATCCGTCCGATGAAGGAATATCGGGGGCAGCCGGTGTATAAGATCGTGGTGATGAGTCCGTCACGGGAACGGCTTTCGGAACCACGCAAGGTTCTGGCGGATGATTTTGTGCTCTGCATACAGGATGGTGGCAGAGACGGTCTGATTAACGGAGAAGTGGTAAATCGAAAATTTGACAAAGGCAAGGCGATTCGGAGAGTATGTGATCATCTTCATATTCCGATCAGGAACTCCGTGGCCATTGGAGACAGCATGAATGACTTGGAAATGATGGAGGCGGTGGGCTTTGGCATATGTATGGAAAACGGGAGCGAAGCGTTGAAAAAAATGGCTGACGATATCTGTCCGCCCGTGGGAAAGGATGGAATCCACGCAGCCTTTTTAAAACATGGTCTGATGGGAGCGTAACCGTCGGACAAGCAAAATGGGAGGATACAGATGGCTTTAGATTATGCAAAATGTGCGCAGGAAATATACGGGACGCTGGGCGGAAGAAGCAATCTGGTGAGCGCTGCTCATTGCGCCACCAGACTTCGTCTGGTCACGGTAGACAACAGTAAGATAGATATGAAGAAACTGGAAGCAATCGATGGTGTAAAGGGTGTTTTTAGCAGTAATGGGCAGCTTCAGCTTATTATCGGCACCGGCACGGTCAATAAAGTGTATGAAGAGTTCTTAAAGGTGAGCGGTATGAGCGCCGCCACCAAGGAGGAAGTGAAAGCGGCGGCAGCCGCGCAGCAGCCGCTGCTTCAGCGGATGGTCAAGGCGCTGGGAGACGTGTTTGTGCCGATTCTTCCGGCGATTGTGGCCTCTGGTCTGATGATGGGACTGGTGGAGGCTCTGGGTAAGGCGATTCCGTCATTTGCAGGAAGCGACTGGTATGGTATTCTTGACTTGATGGCCAATACGGCGTTTACTTTTCTGCCGGTGTTGATCGCGGTATCCGCGGCAAGGGTATTCGGAGGGAATATCTTTCTTGGAGCCGTTATCGGAATGATCATGATTCATCCCAGTCTGATCAATGCGTGGTCCGTAGGTTCCATGGACGCGGCTGACATTCCGGTGTGGCGTCTATTCGGTGTGTTCTCCATCCGACAGGTGGGCTATCAGGGGCATGTGATTCCGGTGATCATTGCGGTATGGCTCATGTGTATCATAGAAAAGTGGCTGCATAAACATGTTCCGGAAATGATCGATCTGTTCGTAACGCCCTTGTGTACCGTGCTGATCACAGCGTTTATCACATTGGGACTCATCGGGCCGGTGTTCTCGACGACGGAAAGCTATGTTCTGGAGTTTGCGGGATGGATCATCACGGTGGGACACGGCGTTGGAGCCATGATCATGGGGGCTCTCTATCCCATTACGGTGGTGGGCGGCATTCACCATATGTACAATGTCATTGAAGCCGGCCTGTTAGCGGCGGAAGGCGGGCTGAATATCTGGATGCCCATTGCATCGGCGGCCAATTTTGCGCAGGGAGCAGCGTGTCTGGCTGTGGGTCTCAAGGCAAAGAATGTAAAGACCAAATCCGTGGCGATCCCTTCTTCCCTGTCCGCGGCGCTGGGCATTACAGAACCAGCGATCTTCGGTGTGAACCTGAGATTTGTGAAACCGCTTGTATGCGGCATGGTAGGTGGTGCGGCAGGTGCCCTGCTGGGGTCGATATTCAATATCGGCGCAACCTCCTATGGTGTTACGGGAATCCCCGGATTTTTGATCACCTTGGATTACACGATGCAGTATGCAATCGTTCTTGCGGTAGCTTTTGGCGTTTCCTTTACTTTGACATGGTTTGTCTGGAAAGAGGAAGCGGAAAGTGCAGGCAGTGAGGTGCAGGAGGATGAGGAGGCCAAGGAGCTGTTGGCGCCCTTGAGAGGAAATGTCATTGCCAGAGAAGAAATCCCGGATGAAACCTTTGCTTCCGGTGTCCTCGGAGACGGTGTGGGTATTGAGCCGGAAGTCGGAGAGGTAGTCGCTCCGTTTGACGGGGAGATCGCCACCGTCACGGATACGCGCCATGCGGTAGGGCTCACCGGACCGGGTGAAATGGAAGTCCTGATTCATGTGGGGATTGATACCGTAAATATGAAGGGTGAGGGATTTCAACTTCTGGTCTCGGAAGGTGACAAAGTGAAAGCGGGACAAAAGCTGATGACCTTTGACATTGAGAAGATCAAGGCGGCCGGATACAGCACCACCACGGCAGTGCTTCTGACGAACAGCGGGGACTATCCGGATTTTAAAATCGTCAGGACAGGGAAAACGGATATCTTGGAGAAATTGTTTACCATATAGGCGGAGGGGATAAGAAAAGTAATGGAAAAGAGTATTTTTCAGAACCGGATAAGTAGACATCATGACGAACTGCGCTGGCTTTACATGGAATTGTATGGAAATGACTCCATGTTTGCCGAACTGTGTGATTGCCTGTGGCACTTTTACCTTGAGCGGGATTCTGCGCTGAAAGCCCGTGATCTGGATCGGGAAGCGGACCCGAACTGGTATAAGAAAAACGATATGTTGGGAATGATGTTATATATCGATAACTTTGCAGGGAATATGAAGGGTGTGGAATCCAGACTGGACTATATCAAGCAGTGTCATGTCAATTATGTTCATCTGATGCCCTTTCTCGACACGACGGAAGGGCGCTCCGACGGAGGATACGCCGTGTCGGATTTCCGTAAGGTGCAGGAAAATCTGGGCTCTATGGAGGATCTGGAGAGCCTGACGGCGGCCTGCCACAAAAAGGGAATTAATGTGTGTATGGATTTTGTCATGAACCACACGTCGGAGGACCATGAATGGGCCAGGAGGGCCCGTCAGGGAGACGGCGAGTATATGAGCAGGTATTTTTTCTTTGACAGCTTTGACGAACCGGCCCTGTATGAGAGAACCGTGCCTCAGGTGTTTCCCACTACCGCTCCAGGTAATTTCACATGGATTGAGGATGTGGGTCACTTTGTGATGACCAGTTTTCATTCGTATCAATGGGATTTGAACTACAGGAATCCGAGAGTGTTCAACGAGATGATGTATAACTTCCTCTATCTGGCGAACAGAGGAATCGATATCATGCGCATTGATGCGGTGCCTTATATCTGGAAAGAATTGAATACCTCCTGCCGCAATCTGCCGCAGGTCCACACGATTGTCCGCATGATGCGCATGATCGGAGAGATCGTCTGCCCAGGCGTGCTGCTGTTGGGAGAAGTGGTCATGGAGCCTGAGAAAGTAACGCCCTATTTTGGGACGGTGGAGAAGCCGGAATGTCACATGCTCTACAATGTCACCACCATGGCCACCACATGGCATACGGTGGCGACGAGAGATGTGCGGCTTCTGAAGAGACAGCTGGATATCGTGAATTCCCTGCCGAAGGAGTATGTGTTCCTAAATTACTTGCGCTGTCATGACGATATCGGCTGGGGATTGGACTATGGCACACTGATGCTGGACGGTATCGGGGAGAGGAGCCATAAGCAGTATCTCAACGATTATTTCCAGGGACATGTCGGGGACAGCAACAGCCGCGGTGAGCTCTACAATGCCGATCCTGTCACGGGCGACGCCAGATTCTGTGGAACGACGGCCTCCATGTGCGGTGTGGAAAAGGCGGGATTTGAGCAGGATCAGCATGGGATGGAGAAGGCCGTCAAGCTGGTGCTGATGCTTCATGCGTATATGTTCATGCAGTCCGGGATTCCTGTGCTCTACAGCGGCGATGAGATCGGGCAGGTCAACGATTATACGTATAAGGAAGATTTCCATAAGGCAGCGGATTCCCGCTATCTTCACAGAGGGCGGATGAAATGGGAACTGGTGGAAAACATTCGGGATATGGACACGGTGCAGGGGAAGATCTTTCAGGGGCTTAGCCGTCTGGAAGAGATTCGGAGAACGGAGAAAGTGTTTATGTCCAATGCGGACACATGGACCATTGAGACATGGGACAATTCTGTCTTATGCATTGGAAGATACTTTGACGGGGAGAAGCTGATCGGTTTGTTCAATTTCAGTGAACATGACAAGACCGCATGGATCAATGAGACGGACGGGGATTATGTGGAACTGATTTCGGGAGAGCGGATGAAACCGATCGGCGTGAATATACCAGCCTACGGATTTTATTATATGAAAAAGCTGGAATGAAAACATTTTACGTTGAAAAACAAGAGGATTACGCTACTAAAAAAGGGACAAAAAGGCATTATGCACGTTGTAGCGTAATCCATTTTGTGTGCCAATTTTCTTGAAAAATTCACTACAAGATATATAATATATACAGAATTGAAAGAATTTTGCAAGGGAGAAAAAACATGGAACTGAAAGTTAAATTGGAAACCTTATTATCCTGCATTGAGTATTATGATGATGCGGAGCTCTATGGATACTACATAAATGTAGAGACTGGTGAAGGATATGATTTCACAGAAGGTGGGATGTTTGATTGTTACGATGGGGGAGAAGGTGAAGCATTGTTTGATGAAATACTGGATTCTGACAAATATCTGATGCTGCCACATTGGGGACATATTGATAATCCTGATAATCATGAGGAGATGGCGAGAGAGTTTATCACCAAAACGACCATGGATGAGAAGACGGAAAAGAAATTTATGAAAATATTGAAAAAAATAAAGCGGAGAGGAGGTTATGATGCTTTTTTGGCTGAAATACATCCGAGCGGATTAGATGAGGAATGGGCTGCGTATTTAGAGGACTATTGCGAGAAATATGTCCGAAAATGGTGTGCAGAACATAATATAACGATACTGGAAGAATGACGTTTTTAACCATTTTTCCTTGATTTATAGGAATTCCCCCACGCTTCCATGGCATCAAGAATTGGGCGTAAGGTTTCCCCCAATTCTGATAGGGCATATTCCACCCGTGGGGGCACTTCTGCATACACAGTGCGGGTAATAAGCCCGTCCGCTTCCATAGAACGCAGGCTGTCGGTCAGCACCTTTTGGCTGATACCATCCAAATTTTTCTGCAATTCATTAAAACGCCAAGGTCTGACCCGAAGATTGCGGATAATCAATAACTTCCATTTATTTCCAATGAGCTGAACGGTTGTGGCTACCGGGCATTCAGGCAGCAATTCGGCTTTCGTTTTCATGTCATACCTCCATTACTTCAAAAATGAATGTTACATCTCAATTATAATATAACATCCCCCAAAATGCAATAGATGGTTCCAAAGGTTACCAAAAAGTGCGTATCCCCAAAAAAAAGTGCGTACTTGTGGGATAGGAAAATGCCAGTATAATGATTGTTACAGGGTGTGAAAAGCTCCCTGAATACTTAGAAGGAGGACTTTTTTATGGCACTTTCTAATCTTGCTGAATGGACTGAGGGAAAGGCTGCTTCCGCTTGTGGAGCTTCTTGTGGGGCTTCTGATAAGCCGGCTGAGGCTCCCGCTGCCTGCGGCGCTGGTGACAAGCCTGCTGCCTGCGGTGCCGGTGACAAGCCTGCTGAGGCTCCCGCTGCTTGTGGCTCTGCCTGTGGTGCCGGCGACAAGTAATCACTGCCAGCCCTAAAACCGTTCCTGGCGGGAACGCTCTCGCCGGGAACATCCGATGATGATTCGGTAAAACCGATTTCATATAAAGTGAGGATAACAGTATGAAACAGCATTTTTCCGAAGCGAAGCAATACTTCGCTTTTCAATGGCATATCACAGATGAGTGCGATCAGCGGTGCAAGCACTGCTACATATTTTCAGAGGACAGCTGCAAAAAAACGGATGCTATGACATGGGAGCAAATACAGGATACCTTATACAACTGCTTGGATTTCTGCGAAATGTATCACCGCCGGCCATACTTTTATATTACAGGCGGGGATCCGATTTTACACCCGGATTTTTGGAAGCTGCTGGAACTTCTGAAATCATACGATATTCCGTTTACAATCCTTGGCAATCCATTCCACCTAAACGATGAAGTGTGTCAGAAGCTGAAAGAATACGGTTGTCAGAAATATCAGCTTTCCCTTGACGGTATGCGGGAAACCCACGACTGGTTCAGGAAACCCGGCTCCTTTGACATTACATTAGAAAAAGTTGCCTGTATTAAAAAGGCTGGTATCCGCAGCGTGGTGATGACAACGGTTTCCAGCAAAAACATTGAGGAAATTCCCGCCATCATTGACACGGTGGTTGCCGCAAAAGTGGATGTGTTCGCTTTTGCCCGTTATTGTCCGACCAGTGAGGAAAAGGATATAGGCATAGAGCCTATGCGTTACCGGGAATTGCTTGTAGTCTGTGACAAAAAATTCAAGGAGTATGAAGCGGCAGGCTGCGAAACCTACTTCAATAAAAAGGATCATCTATGGACGCTGTATGAGTATGAAACAGGGGAATTCAAAATCCCCGAAAACGCTCAGGAGGGTATGATCTACGGCGGCTGCAACTGTGGGAATTGCCACTTGACAATCCTGCCAACGGGTGATATTTATGCCTGCCGCAGGGTACAAAACAGCCGTGTGGCAAACGTTTTTGAGGACAGGATTGCCGATGTCTGGGTCTGTGAAATGGAAGCCTATCGGGAATATGACAAGTTCAAAAAATGCAGCAAATGCGAATTGAAAGCTTGGTGCCGTGGCTGTCCGGCTGTTGCCAATGGTCAGACGGGAGATTTTTATGGTGCTGATCCTCAATGTTGGAAGGAGATTGAATGATGGAGCTTTTTGAGCTGATGAAACATCGACGTTCTATCCGTAAATATCAGGATAGACAGGTTTCAAGACAGGATTTGGAGAAAATCATTGAAGCCGGAACTTATGCGCCAAACGCCGGAGGCGGTCAGCGCAGTATCATTTTGGGCATCCGCAATCAGGCGTTAGTCGAGAAGATTGGACGGTTGAACCTTGCCAGCTTTGACCGAAGCAGGCTGGTGGGAGGTTATGTTTCCAAGGAACAGCCCAGCGTGATTGATGATCCGTCTATGAAAAGTGGATTTTACGGCGCTCCCACAGTCTGTGTAATTTTTGCACAGAAGGACTTTCTTTACAGCATTCCCGATGCCTTTTGCTGTGCGGAGAATATGGTGTTGATGGCGGCGGAACTGGGCATTTCCTCTTGTATTATTGCAAGGGGTGAGGAGACCTTTGATAATGAGGCAGGCGCAGAATTCTTGCAGGAATGGGAGATCCCCGCAAATTATATTGCCCGCTGCTTTGTTCTTTTGGGATATTGTGATGGGGAGTATCCGCAGGCAAAACCGAGAAAAGAGAGCAGATGCAAAATCGTTGAATAGTAGTAAAATGGAGGTAATTATAAATGGATGCAAAAACTTGTTTACAAAAACTGCAATATGTAGGTGTACTGGCTTTTGCCACGGTGGATGAATATGGTGCGCCTCAAATCCGTAATATCAGTGCAATTCACTATGAGCCGCAAGCTATGTATTTCTTTACTGCTAAAGGGAAAGCGTTCTGTAAGGAACTGTTGGCCGATGGACGTGTTCAGGTTCTCGGTTACACAAAATATAAGGAGATGATCCGCTTATCGGCAAGAGCTATCCCTGCTCCGGAAGCAGACCAAAAGAAATGGATAGATACGATTTTTTCCGAGCAGCCGTATTTGTCAAATGTATATCCGGATGATACCCGGAATTTGGCTGGGATTGTGTTTCAGATTACGGATGCTGAGATTGAATATTTTAATCTTGGGGTTCATCCGATTTTCCGTGAAAGCTATACCGTTGGCAATGGACATATTACTTATAAGGGCTATCAGATCGCCCAATCTTGTGTAGGATGCGGCACTTGCTTGAAAAACTGCCCCCAACAGTGTATTGAACAGGGGAAGCCTTATCAAATCCAGCAAGAACATTGCCTGCACTGCGGAAACTGTTACGAGGTGTGTCCCGTAAAAGCAGTAGAAAAGAGAGAAGAATGACAGCAGCATGGAGGTGATCTTCAATGTTTTCAAGGATGGAACTTACAAAATCTACTAGGATGTACTCGGATGAAGTTGAGAGGCTGAAGGAGGCGCTGGCCGCTGCTGATGCTGTTGTGATTGGAGCAGGTGCAGGGCTTTCCACCTCTGCAGGGTTTACCTATTCTGGGGAACGCTTCCACCAGCACTTTGCCGATTTTGAAGATAAATATGGTTTCCATGATATGTATTCCGGTGCGTTTTGCCGTTATGACACGCCGGAAGAACATTGGGCATATTGGAGCCGTTTTATTATGGTCAATCGTTATATGGATGCACCGAAGCCTGTTTATAAAGAGATTTTTGAACTCGTCAAAGACAAGGACTATTTTGTGATTACCACGAATGTTGACCATTGCTTTCAAAAAGCCGGCTTTGATAAGATGCGGTTGTTTTATACACAGGGAGATTACGGCTTGTTTCAGTGCAGCCAGCCTTGCTGTCAGGAGACATTTGAGAACGAGGACATTATTAGACAAATGGTGGAACGGCAAAGGGATATGCGCGTTCCCTCTGAACTGCTGCCTGTCTGTCCTCATTGCGGTAAGCCTATGACAATGAATCTGCGCTCTGATAATCGTTTTGTGGAGGATGAAGGCTGGCATTTGGCGGCGGAGCGGTATGAGAATTTTCTGCGCACAAGAAAAAATCTATGTGTGCTGTTTTTGGAGTTAGGCGTGGGTTATAATACCCCGGGGATCATAAAATATCCGTTTTGGCAGCTCACCGCACAGAATCCAAAAGCAATCTATGCATGTATCAATTATGGAGAAGCTGGATGTCCCAAGGAGATTGCCCATCAATCCATTTGTATTGATGGGGATATCGGAAAAGTGTTCAGCTGTTTTTAGTGAGGAGAAATGAAAGAGGACTAAAATTTTCTGAATAATGTACGAAATATATAACAGAATGAAGCTGCACTATCAAAATACATATCCAGGGAGGGATTGATATGGTAAACGGATTTTCCGGTATTTTTATGGTGGCTTCAGTGGAGGCAGTTTCTGCTGTCAGACAGACCAAGCGGGATAATCGGCGGAGTTCAGAGCAAAATCTGCGTGGGAAGAATGCCGAGAGGCTCTTTGCGAGTATCTTGGAAGACCATGCGGAGGATGAGGCGGACAATGCTGTGGCTTGTCGCACGAGCGCCTATGGACGAAACGGTAGGATGCAGAATTTTCAATATCAGACACGGGAATACCACTACTGAGCGGGGAGAGACCTGTCACATGGATAGAAGCGTGTGGCAGGTTTTTTCGTGTACAGGACAATACTTGATTGACACAAAGTAAATTGACAGAAATTTATGAGAAAAAGAAAAAGATTTCAAAAAAGTAAAGATGTGCTATAAAGTTTTCTGATATTTGGTTCGATATATATGATAAAGAAAAGTATATACTATTGAAATACGCATCCAAGGAGGGATTAACGCAGCATACGGAATATCAGGAATTTTCATGGTGACTTCAGTAGAGGCAGTTTCAGGTATCAATAAGACGAAACGTGACAAACGGCGTGATGCCCAGTCAGATTCCAGACAAAACGGCGCCGAGGGGCTTTTCGCCAAGATTTTGGAAGAGAATACCAGAGAGACGAAGAACAGAGTTGTTAATTGTCACACAACGACCTATGGCAGTGACAGCAAAATGCAAAACTTCAATTACCAGACACGGGAATACCGCTACTGAATGAAGAGAAACCCGCCAAACTAATCGATTGTGATTAGAGTGGCGGGATTTTTATGACAAATCTGTCGGTGAGTTTTTGAAAAAAGTCGTTGCCATCATTTTGGGCAGAAGCTATAATGAAGCTATAATAGAGAAAAGCAAGAATTCACGGGAAGTGAGGAGCGAGATGGAACATTTAGCAGTGTTGATTGATGCGGAGAATGTGGGCGCAAAGTATGTGAAGAGTATTTTCGATGAGTTGGACAAGAACGGTTATGATGCGCCCTGTCGCAGAATCTATGGCAACTGGGCGAAGTCTAACGGCTGGAAGGAGAACGTGCTTTTGGAATATTCCATCATGCCCATCCAACAGTTTTCCTATACCGTGGGTAAAAACAGCACGGATATGGCGATGGTCATTGACGCCATGGATCTGCTTTATCAGGATAAAGTGGATGGTTTCTGCCTGATTACCAGTGACAGTGATTTCACCAGGCTTGCCATGCGGCTTCGGGAGGAGAAAAAGTATGTGTTTGGCATGGGGGAGAGCAAGGCGCCCATGGCATTGACCCACGCTTGTGATAAGTTTATATTCCTGGATTTGATTGGGGAAAATGGGCAGGAGGCGAAGGAGAGTGCTTCTGACAATATTAAGCCTCAGGATAGTCCGGAGAGTCTGACTTCTATAGAGGCATTGGAGAGCGCTATTTTTGATATCTTAAACGGAGACGGGGATGGCGAGATGGATTTGGGCGAAGTTGGCGACCGCTTGGGCAAGAAGTTCCCCGATTTCGACGTGCGCAACTATGGTTATTCCAAGCTCAGTGTGTTCTTTCGGGAGAAGATGCAGCATCTTGAATTGGTCAAGCAAAACAGTCAGTATATTGTTCGCAAGGGTCGTCTGGTGGAGCGGGAGCAGATCGAGCAGGAGATTATCGATATGATTCAGCGCAAGGGCGGCAGGATAGATAATTTGTCTGTAATCTATGACGAGCTTACGCAGAAGTACAGCGGACTGGATATTCGGGATTATGGATATGGAAGGGTTTCCAGTTTCCTTCGCAGTATGAAGGAGCTGGAGGTTGTAGACAATAGCGTGAGTCTCAGGAAAAAGAAAAAGGGCTGAATTACTTCAAGCCCTTTGCTTCTTCCAATGTGATGCCATTTGCGCCGAGAGGGATGGCATGGTCGAGACCGACGAATTTCCCGTTTTCCTGCCATAATACCTCTTTGACAAAGGCATATTTCTCGCTGTCCCATGTGGTGAAATCATCTAAAAGCAGGCCGCCGGTGTCGCCAGAGTTGGCGTTTAAGCACCAGAAGGTATGATTCAGATGGTAGGTTCCGATAAGCTGCCGCATATAGGTCATCCATTTTAGGTTGGGATCCCTCATGAAACCGCCCCATTCACCGATGAGCAGAGGGGCGATATCCTTGTCATGGATGTATAGCCAATTGTCATACCAGCAGTCTTTCATCAGGCTGTCATAGCTGTAGTCTCCCTGGAACCATGGTTGTTGATACACCGTGGGGCCATAGTCATGAGGGGAGTAGACCAGTTTGTCCTGATATTTTCCCAAGTTCACTGGGTATTCCGCAACACCGCGAAGGTTCCCGCCCCACCAGTTAAAATAGTAATCCGAAGAGTTTGTGGAGGAGTAGTCGCCTCCTTTTTTGATGGGATAAATCTCTGTGCCTTCAACCAGGATCAGCACGTTGGGATTTTTGGCAAGAACTTTGGAAGCGGCGGTTTCCGCTACATATTTCCAGTTGTTGGCATCCTTGGAATCATTCCAAATGGCGGCGCTTTTGCCCTCGTTAGGCTTGCCGTGGGGCTCGTTTTTCAGATCATAAGCGATGATCGTATCGTTGTCCTTATAACGTTCCGCCATCCATTCCAAGGCAGCATAGTAGTCCTCCGCGGAGACTTTGTCGGTATACCAGAGGTTTACATTGTGACCGGAGGCGTCGGTCTGGGCACTGTGGATATCCGGCATGACTTTAATGCCGTTTTCCTCCGCTAATTTCAGGAAATAATCAAAGATCTCCAAGGAGTTCATGGAGTTTAACTCTTCATTGTAAGCGTTGTTGTAATTTGCCCTGGGATATTCTCCGGCGGCCCATTGATTGATCAGCTCGGCGGAGATGGGGACACGGATTAGATTAAAGCCGTGGTCTGCAATGGCCTTCACCGTGGGAACCAGTTGGCTGTTCCAGAGTCCGTCGAAGGTGTTGGTGCCGGTGTTGTAGCCAAACCAATTGACACCGGTGATCCACACTTGTTTGCCGTTTTTGTCCAGAAGTCGGCTGCCGTCCGTGTGGAGCCAGTCATCCCCCTGCACGGCGGTTGCGGAACGCTCTAACAGGGCAGGGACATCCGTTGTCTTTGCCTGGTTATTCTGGTTGTTTTGATTATTGGTTTGGGCGTTTCTGTCCACGGTTCCCTTCTGGATATTGCATTCCGTGTTGTTGAGGGCGGCGGAGACAATAGAAAGCTCCGTGCCCGTGCCCATGTTACATCCCAGGATGACGCTTGCGCCGGGGGCGATGGTCTTGTTGTATTCGGCATTGGAGATGGTAACATAGTCCTCGTGGGTGGACCAGGTGCCGTCCCATCCCTGAGCAGTCACCAGCTTGTCTATTTTCAATACCAGATTCCAGCCCTCCACAGCGGTATCGGAATGATTCGTCAAACTGAGTTCCAGGGAACACATCTGTGTGTCTCCGTCAGTCCAGCCATTGCCTGCGGAATAGGTGAGTGTGTAATCCCCCGCCTCGGCGGTGTTGGTGTTGGCACCCGATTCCAGAGAGGTGGTCTGAGTGTTCGGGGGAGCCGAAGGTTTGTCGGATGGATTTGATATGGTATTGTTGTTGGATTCCGAAGCGGGCATGGTTTCAGGGACAGATTCCGAAGTGGAACCAGCCTCACGGTCGGATGCTGTCATCTGAGCGGCTTTCAGGGCTTCGCGACGCAGTTGATTGTTCTCCGAGATCACAGAGATCAGCGCGATGACCAGACCGACAACCAGCACCCCTCCAAGTCCCGCCAGAGCATATTTGTTTTTTAGTAAATTTTTGAAAAAGTTTGTGCCTTTCGTGTTGGCTTCTTGATTCGCGGAATCTTTTTGTTCTTCTATATTGGGATTTTCCATACGCTTGGCGCCTCCTGTTTCATAAAGATGTATTAATCATAGCATGGAATTTGTCAAAAAGCAATGAAGCTGCATCTTGAAATCTAATTGAAATGTTGTATAATGGAGATATGAAAATACTTAAGAAACTTTTTTACTCAATCATGGCTATTATAATGATTTGTTGTGCGGGAGTTTTGTTCATGGCACTGTCACCTGACATGACACAGTCGCTTTCCCAGATGCTATACGGGGAGGCGGGACCGGAGGCATGGAATCCTAAGCCGGACGAGGAGGCGGGGGAGGAAGCGGAGCCTTCGGATATCATGGGAGACAGTTCAGGGATTGCCAGTGGCGTGTTGGCTTCCGACGGCAATGCAGACTATGTGGCGCCAATCAGGGGATCATTTAATCTTCCGGACAAGGTGAGCCGCAAGAATGGATACGAGCCGGTGAACGGTGAAGCGCAGGAGTTGGAGGAGGAGCAGGCGGACACGCTGGGCACTCAGCTGAATACCGGCGCCACGGGGGACGGGCTTAGTTTTGATGCAAAGGTTTATCCCTATTACCATATGTTGAATGAACAGATGCAGCATCTTTACAGACAAATCTACGCAAATGCATTGGAGTTGAAGGAATCATTTGCACCGGTGGAGCAGGTGAATGTGAACCAGCTGAAGAATGTGTTTGAGGCGGTCTGCAATGATCACCCGGAGCTTTTCTGGATGGAGACGGGATACTCCTGCAAATATCGTCCCGGGGGACAGTGTGTGGAGGTTACTCTGAACTACAATCGCACGGCGAAAGATATCGACCAGTTTAAGGGGGAGTTTGAGGCTGCCGCAAAGAAGATTTTGAATGGTGCGGAAGCGTTGAGCGATGACAGTGAGAAGGAAAAATACGTGCATGACGAACTGCTCAAAAAGGCGAATTATGCAACTTCCTCCACCATGAATCAGAGTGCGTACAGTGCGTTGGTCAATGGCGATACGGTCTGTGCGGGTTACGCGCGGGCGTTCCAGTACTTGATGCAGCAATTGGATATTCCCTGTTATTTTTGCACGGGCTACTCGGGGGAGGCGCACGCATGGAATATCGTCCAATTGGATGGTGAATATCACAATGTGGACACCACATGGGATGACACTGATCCCGCTACTTATGACTATTTTAACAAGACGGATGCGGATTATGTGGGTACGCATGTGCGCACAGGATTGAGCGTGTATTTGCCGGCCTGTGGCTGGGAGGGCAATAATGCGGGAAACGGGAGCAATATCGCATTAGGCAATGTGGTGGGCGGAATCAGCCTAAACCCTAACCCTCAGCAGCCTCTTGTCTGGGAGCCTGGGGACAAGAGCGGGAGCGGTGTCATGGTGTCCGGCGGGGATACCTACGATTTGAACGCGGCGGGTCTTGTGGAGGGCGATGCACTGATGTCATTGCAAAGGTATTATGATGACTGCCTGAGACAGATGAAACAGAAAGGTGCCGGCCAGCAGACCTTCAAAAATATTGTTCCCAAGTATGTGTTAACCGAAGTGGAGAAATCCTATGGAACAGGGGCATACTGGAAAAAGTATGTGGAGGAAGGCTTGAAAAAGCTTGAAATGAATGATTTTGCTATCCAGATTCAAGTGGAAGATTTAGGCGGCAATTATTACCGTCTGTATCACAATGTCTATATATGGTAGAGCATGACTTAAGGAGAACGCAAGTATAATGAATATTGCTATAATTGACGGTCAAGGCGGGGGCTTAGGAAAACAATTGGTGGAAGCGCTGCTCAAATCCAAAATGGATGTGGAATTGACCGCGATAGGAACCAACAGCCTGGCTACAAACGCGATGATAAAAGCTGGTGCGAAACAGGCGGCCACAGGGGAGAACGCTGTCATTGTCGCCTGCCGCCATGCGGACGTCATCGTGGGAGCACTGGGAATCGCCATAGCAGATTCGCTATTCGGCGAGATTACACCCAGCATGGCAATGGCGGTTGGACAAAGCGAAGCTACCAAAATCTTAATTCCAATGAACATGTGCAATAATATTGTTGTCGGTGTGACAAAGCAGCCAATGGCGCAATTAATAGAGGATGCAATAGGCATCATACGTCAATTAGATGAAGGCTGACACAATGTATTTCTCTGCATCAGATATTTTTACAACCACTTGAAACCATTGGCTCATCATTTCTGCGTCCCATGTTGGGGCCAACCGGTCAAAGAATTGAATGACGTCTTCTCTGGTCATACATTATTCCTCCATATTCAAAAAGAAAGTTTCCGTGTCTATCTTCTGGTATCCGCCGAAGCTGGAAGGTGATGCGAAGATTTCATGGGCAAGTTCTTTCCCTTGAAATGTTTTGGTGATCTCGTTGGTTTTTGCTGTCATGTCAATGTCCGTGAACAGGTCAGGATAAACTGTCTTGGCGATAAACCATGTGTTGATAAGGACGATCTCGTAATTGTTATAATAAGCGTTGTATGCCATTTGGAGATACACTTCGCCTTCGCTCCATGCCTTGCAGGAATCAAACATGGTATTGTCTTCTGTATAGAGGGGACGGATGTTCTTGACCGCGGCAGCGTCCATGATTATAATGTCCATATCCGCGCCCAGAGAGACGAATTTCTCCTCCTCAATGGCCTGAGTGCCATTTGCGCCAAGGTCTTTTACCACATTATTGACATGAGCGATATCAAAGGAAATATAGTTTTGTGCCGTCATCAAATGATTGGTGGTTCCCCAGTTGCCAAGACCACAGATATAGACATTGAGCTTGTCCTTGTCGGCGATATCGGCGGTTCTGGCAGAGATATCAGCAGCTTCCGATTCGATAAAGGTTATTAGCTCCTCGGCCCGATCTTCCTGACCGAAAATAGTTCCCAGCAATCGCAGACTGCCCTTAAAAGAGTCATCAAACACACTGTTAGAACCGGATTTCAATGTGATGACAGGGACTCCCAACTGTTCCTGCAGTGCATCTGCCTTCTCTATATCCTTATACTCGGAGATAATGATGTCCGGAGCGCAGGTGAGAATCTTTTCCGCCTCTGCAGCTTGGGCATTAGGACCGCCGACACCGCAGGAGTCAAGGGTGGCAAAAGTATCTCCATAAGCGAGCACATAAGGGCGGGCCACGGAATCGAACATCTTGGGACGCTCTTCCAACGTCAAATTGTCGATATCCTCCACCCCGCATAGCAGGTTGACATCACCCACATAGGTATACATTCTCAGGGCGCCCGCTCCGATGCAGACCACCCGCTCATAGCTTCCGGGTACGAGCGTGATCTCCCGGCCGATCATATCGGTGACCGCGACTGTTTTTTCGCTTCCTTGCGAGGAGGGCTGGGGAGTGCCTGCCGTCTGTTCTGTGGTTTGGGGGGCGCTTGCAGTTTGGTCTGTGGTTTGACAGGCACAGAGGGACATAAGCAGTGCCAGGCACATCATCAGTGGAAACATTTTGTTTTTCATATAGGAGTTCCTCCAATCATTATTTTTTGATGTTCTATCTCAACAATCCTTACATGGATGTCAAAAATTTCTTGTATCACTTCTTCATTGATGCATTCCTTTCCGCCGTGGTAGCGGATGTGCCCATCCTTGAGAAAGAAAAATTTGTCTCCGAAGCAAAATGCTTGATTCAAATCATGCAGGGAACACAGAATGCTGATATTCTTATCATGGGCTAAACGTTTGGCCTCCCTGATGATCAACTGTTCATTGGCAATGTCCAGATTGCCGGTGGGCTCGTCAAAGATCAAAAGCCGTGGCTCCTGGGCGAGAGCTCGGGCAATGGCTATTTTCTGCCGTTCGCCGCCAGAGAGTTCGTTCACGCTTCGTGTGGCATATGACTCAAGCTGCATATCTTTTATGAGCTGCTCCACTACCTCCAGGTCATGGCGCCCGGCTTTACATCCAAAATAGGATATTCGCCCCATCAATATAGAGTCAAACACATTCAACCCGCCGAATTGGATGTCCTGCGGGACGTAGGCGATTCGTTTCGCCCGCTCTTTTCTGGACATTTTCAAAAGATCTTCACCATCGAAGCGCACAGAAGCATCTTTGGAAGCGCTTGAGATGCCCAAAATACTCTTAAACAGGGTGGTTTTTCCAGAACCGTTTTTACCCAAGAGAATGCCGATCTCCCCGTCCTGTAGTTCAATGTCTATCCCCTTTAACACTGGCTGTGCATGGTGATGATAGCGAAAGGATAAATTCTGTATCTGCAGCATCAGCGTCGTTCCTCCTTTGAAAAGATAAGCGCGATAAAGAACGGAGCGCCCAGCAGTGAGGTGATAGCTCCCACAGGGAGGGCAGAGCCGTTTCCCATGCTTCGGGACAGAGTGTCTGCAAGAAGCAGAAGCAGACTGCCGCAGATTGCGGAGGCATGGATGGTATGTCGGTGATCCTGACCTAATAATTTCTTGGTGACATGGGGGCAGATAATCCCCACAAACCCAATAATGCCTAAAAATGACACGCACACAGCGGTGATGACGGATGCAAGCAGCAGAGAGAGAAAGCGCAGTCTGTCCACATGGATGCCTATGCTTTTGGCTGTGGGTTCACCGGTAAGAAGCACATTATATTTCCAAGACATCAGCATGAAGAAAAGATATCCCAAGCCGACTGCCACAAACATGATGGCATCCGTCCGATAGGTCGCCCTGCCTAAATCTCCAAAGCTCCAAATGACGGCGGCGGACAGCCCCACGTCAGTGGCATAGAATTGCAGGATTGTCGTCGCCGCGGTCCAGACCGAACCCAAAGCGACACCGGCTAACACTACCACGTTCGGAGTAAAGGAGCGTGTCTTGCAAAGACCGAGAATCAACAGAATGGACGTCGTGGAGAAAACAAACGCCACCATGCCTGCCGCATATGGATTGACCCCAATCATGTAATTGCTCAGATTGTTGCCTGTGGACAGGAAGCCCCCCGCAAATACAATGATGGACAGATTCGCCCCGAACACCGCCGCATTGGATACCCCCAATGTGGAGGGAGAGGCCATGATGTTATTCAAGGTAGTCTGCATAATAAGACCTGATAGGGATAACCCCGCCCCGGCAATGATGGCAGCAAGCACCCGTGGAATACGAATATTCCAGATAATACGTATGTTTGTGGGGACTCCCTTTCTCATGAGGGCAGCCGTACAGTCTGACACGGACATATGAGATGAGCCCACAAACAGGCAGACTATGGACATCAGAACCATGGCAGAAAATAACAGGATGACAATTATTCTTTTACGCTTGTGTTCGCGACGGTAACTCTCCAAAAGCTCCATGTTGCGTTGCTCGTTTCCTTTCCGTTTGTCTTTTACACTTTTTTGCACAAAAAAAGTATACAGTTCTCCCTGTAGGGACAACGTATACCTCTTCATGAGATTGCGACTGGCTTCCTGCCAGTCTTTCAACAGGGGTCATTATACCATAGATATTTTAGACGGTCAAATGCATATTTTAGAAACGGACACATATACATGAAAAAAGGGATTAAGGGAGGGGCGGACATGCAGGAGAGCTTCTTTGCTCTTTTCCCGCGGGACAGACAGCCGTTTTGGAGGCTGGCGCTGCAGGAGGAAGATAATATTCAGGAAATACGTCTGCGGATTGACAGACCGGTGTCGGTCAGGAGGACATCCGGCGATTGTTATTTGGACGAGCTGGGGGCTTTCACCGAGCGGCAGGATATGGCGTATAGAATCGGGCAGCAGGAATTGGAGGAGCTGCTGATGCATATTTGTCACGGTTCGCCCTATGCCTTTGAGGATGAGTTCCGGCAGGGATTTATCACGGTGCCTGGGGGCCATCGCGTGGGGGTGGCG
>CAMWLG010000066.1 GCA_947175035.1 uncultured Lachnospiraceae bacterium
AAATGGCTTACAAAGATGCGGAATTGGCTGACAGCAAGGCTGAAATCGCTGACAAAGATGCTGAAATTGCCCGGCTGCAGCAACTACTGTTTGAAAGGAACCACTCGAATGGAAGCGCTTAGAAAAGGCGAAAATGAAACTCGTGTATAATCCACTCATAGGAACAAATACTTTTCCTCCTGGCTGGCTTTTACGTTTACTCTTACCTTATATATTTATCTGCACCCATTTCCCCTGCTTAAACCGAATCGACGCAAACAAAAATCTCGAAATCTGATCCCCCAGCACTCCCATCCAAATACCGGTAATCCCCAGCCCCAGCGTATACCCGCACAGAAAGGACACTGCGGTACGAATCAGGGTGACACTCACCGTCGAGCTAAGGGCCGTATAAAGCGTATCTCCCGCCCCGCGCAGGCAGCCCATATAGATCACCTGCCGGATCTGGAAGATGACCGTGAAAATAATCACATACATAATCGTCACGCCAATTGCCACGATCTCCTCCTCGCGGAAGAACATACTGTAAAGCCACCTCGCCCCCAGGAAATACACAATCGCCAATGCCACGGAGATACAGCCGCCAAGCATTTTGCAGGTGCGCCCATACTCCTTGGCAAGCTCCGGTTTCCCCTGCCCGAGACTGCGCCCGATCAACGCCACCGCCGCAGATTGCAGACCGTCGCCAAAGGAGAAGGACAATCCCATGATATTCATGCCTACCTGATGTGCCGCCATGGCGTCCGTCCCCATATCCGCCGCCATGATCGCCGTGAGCATAAAGCCAATACGCATCAATATCTGTTCAAAAAACACGCTGTAACCCACCTTAACCAAAGAGCCCAATGCCTCCAAGGAGGGCCTGATCCGCTTGGCAATAATATGGAATACACTTAAAAATGCCTTTTTATTCAAAAGGGAACAAATACTCATAATACAAGAGACCACCGTGCCCAACACAGTCGCCAGCGCCGCCCCCGCGATACCCAAAGCGGGAAATCCCAAATGCCCTCCGATCAACAGATAATTAAAGATAATATTAATCACATTGGAGGTCACATTGGTGCGCATGGTAATCTTGGTGTTGCCCGCCCCTCGCTGTGCGGAATTAATCCCGATCTGAATACAGTTAAATATCATGCCTCCCATGATAATACTGAAATATGTGACAGCCATGTCATGTGTCTCCGAAGACGAGCCACACAGATCGATAATCGGACTTGCCAAAGCTACGAATATTATACTCAAAATAATTGCCGACGCAACGATAAACAGGAATGCGGTAATCAAAATCTGATTGGCATCATCCTTTTTATCCTGCCCTCTCCTGCGGGCTACCAACGCAGAGAGCGCTACTCCCGTTGCTATGAACAGAGACATTCCCATGAACTTTGGCTGCGTGGTCAAACCCACCGCCGCCACAGCATTTTTCCCCAGGGAACTCACCATAAAAGAGTCCACCAAGCCCGCAAAAGCAACAAAAAAAGACTCTACTATGGCGGGCCATGCCATATTTACGGAATCTTTTATGATGGACTTATCATATGAAAATAATTTAGGACTCTCTGAAATTTGCGTACACAAAATAAACATCTCCGTTCTAAAATATACTACTTTTTCGTGGTAAGCGTAGTGTACTCACCTTTTCGGTCATAGGAATCCATCAGATAACTGTCATCCGTGAGAACACAGTCCAACTCCAGTCCATCCTCCCGATATCGACTATGCTTGCGCAAATCCTCCTTGGACTGTTTTCTATGCTCTTTCAGGGAACTTCTGCCTGACAGACTGCCAGACAGCCTTCCCCCGAAGCGCTTGTTCATCTGTTCCGTAACATCCTGGAATTTTACACGAATCTTTTTAAATATATTCTCTTTGATGACACCCGCGTCAGAATTTGTGGTGAAATACGGGTTGTTCTGCACTGTCATTTGAGGCGCGGGAACTGCGCTGGACGCCGCCGCAATCTGGGGAGCATGCCGCTCCGACACATCGACATCCCCGACCTGCGCCATCACCTGTTCCTTCTCGGCCGCCACGTCTCCTTTAGAAGATGTGACATCCTCCCTGACCTGTGGTGCGCTCTCACCCCAGATACGCCCCCAGAGATTTCTCCCCACATTCAGAATCTTCTGCGCTATATCCACCAAGGACATAGGCTCATTGGCAAGCTCCGCCGCCGTCTGCGCTGCCTGTGCAGCTGAGGAGGAGATCTTCATTCCGCCTTGCAACTTCTTGGACGGCTCATGTTTATGAATGCAATTTGTCACCTGATGAGAATTGCTATGATCGTCTAATCCGCTTCCCACTCCGCCAATCTGCATAAAATCCCCTCCTGTCTCTATGATATGTATAGTAAACGACATAATAAATGTTGTCTATTATAAAAATATCGGACAGAAGAGGATTTTATTTTAATTTTTCCATAAATGCCTTTGTATTGACAGCGATATCTTCTTTAAATATAGAGGAGCCTGCCACAATCACATTGGCACCCGATGCCAAAGTCTCCTCCACATTGCCAAGATATATTCCGCCATCCACCTCGATATCCAAAGACAGACCCCTTGCATCTGCCATGGCTCTCACTTCCTTCGCCTTCGTCAGGCATTCCGGAATCAACACCTGTCCGGCAAACCCCGGCTCCACTGTCATGACCAACACCATGTCAACCATTTCCAGATAGGGCTCCACCGCAGCCGCAGGAGTACCCGGCTTAATTGAGATGCCTGCCTTCCTGCCTACCTCGTGAATCGCCTGGATTGTCTCCGTAATCTTTTGTGTAGACTCAATATGAAAATTGATTAAATCCGCTCCATTATCCGCAAAAGCTTGGACATAACGCTCCGGCCGGTCTATCATAAGATGCACATCCAGGAACATTTTCGTGTGCTTCCTGATACATTGCATCACCGGCATTCCATAAGAGATAGAGGGCACGAAAATACCGTCCATGACATCAATATGCAGCCAGGGAACCTGTGCCTCCTCCAATCGGCTGATTGCCTCTCCCAGATTCCAAAAATCTGCCGACAAAATGGATGGTGATAAGATGTTCATAATTGTTACTCCTTTTCCAGCTTGTATCATAGCAGACTTTGGAAAAAAAGGCAAGAATCAAATCTATACGAACGATTTTACGGATGTGTACACGCCCTCCGCGTCCAAGCCATATTTGTGTACCAGTTCGGCGGCGGAGCCGGACTCGCCAAAGACATCCTGCATTCCCAATTTCTTGACCGGGGCAGGGAATCTGGCGCACAAACAGTCGCACACGGCGCTGCCCAATCCCCCGATCACAGAATGCTCTTCCACCGTGACCACTTTACCTGTCTTTTTGGCGCTCTCCACAATGATATCCTCATCCAAGGGTTTGATGGTACAGATATTCACCACCTCCGCGCTGATGCCGTCCGCCGCCAACAGCTCGGCCGCGCCAAGGGCGGAATCCACACAGATACCGGTAGCCACGATAGTGACATCTGTACCCTCGCGCACGATGGTTCCCTTGCCAATCTGAAACTGATAATCCGGCTTATCATTGATCACCGGCACTGCCGCGCGCCCAAAACGTATGTAAACCGGGCCCTCATATGCCACCGCCGCACGCACCGCAGCCCTCGCTTCCACATCATCAGAGGGGCACATCACTACCATGCCAGGAATCGTGCGCATCAGAGCAATATCCTCGTTGCATTGATGGCTGGCGCCATCCTCTCCCACTGTGATACCCGCATGAGTGGCACCAATCTTTACATTCAGATGGGGATACCCTATGGAATTTCTCACCTGCTCAAAAGCGCGCCCCGCCGCAAACATGGCAAAGGAACTCACAAAAGGAATCATGCCTGTCAAAGACAAACCTGCTGCCACACCCATCATATTTGCCTCTGCAATCCCACAATCAATATGCCGGTCCGGATATGCCGCCCGAAAAATACTCGTCTTGGTGGCGGCGGCAAGATCTGCATCCAGCACCACGAGCTGGGGAACCTCCTCGGCAAGCTCTTTCAATGTATTGCCATAGCTCTCTCTTGTTGCTATTTTCTTCACTGTATTATCCGCCATTATGCTTCCTCCTTAGCCAGCTCCTGCTCAATTTTGTCCAAATCCGCCATCGCCACCGCAAAATCAGCATCCCCCGGAGCCTTGCCATGCCAATCAATACTGTCTTCCATAAAGGAAACACCCTTACCCTTTAGACTGTGCAACACGATACACGTAGGCATCCCCTTTGTCTCCTCCGCCTCCCGGAACGCGGCGCGAAGCGCATCAAAGTCATGGGCATCCGCATTGATCACATGGAAATTAAACGCCTCAAACTTTTTGTCAATGGGATAGGGGGAACACACCTTGTCAATGGGGCCGTCGATTTGAAGATTATTATTGTCCACCATGACACAGAGGTTGTCCAGCTTGCGGAAACCGGCAAACATAGCGGCCTCCCACACCTGTCCCTCCTCAATCTCTCCATCTCCAAGCAAGGTGTATACCCGATAAGTTTTATTCTGCATCTTTGCGCCCAGCGCCATTCCTGCCGCCGCGGAAATGCCCTGCCCCAAAGAACCGGAAGCCATATCCACACCGGGGATATGCAGATTGGGATGCCCCTGCAGATAAGAGCCCAATTTCCTCAATGTGGTCAAATCCTCCACAGGGAAAAAACCTCTATAAGCCAACGCCGCATACAGACCCGGAGCAGTATGTCCCTTAGACAACACAAAACGATCCCGATCCTCCATCTGGGGATTCTTCGGGTCGATATTCATCTGTTCAAAATACAAAAAGGTAAATACATCTGCCGCGGAAAGGGACCCGCCCGGATGCCCTGCCTTGGCGCTGTGCACTCCCATGATGATCCCTTTACGGACATCATTGGCATGCCTCTTCAATTCCAAATTTGTCATGTTTTCCTCCGTTCCTATGCCGGCTTTCGCCGTACAAAAGCCATTCCTCATCCTGTCAAAACGTACCTCCACTGTATCATATCACGAATTCCAAACTTCGTCTATCCTAAAATACCAGAAAGACATGCCATTCCAGCATTATTTCATTCCCACCTGCATACTATAAATAGATATCATAATCCGCTTCAAGGTGATTCTACTGTGAAAAAACGTCCTTCTCTCTCCCCTCGCCAATTAATTTTGTGTATTGCCATCCTTCTGCTCTTTACCGCTTTGGTGCTGTTTCTCTTTGGCTACAAGCATGACGAGAAGAAATTTTCCAACCTCACCCATGACTTGTTTGTGGCAGAAATGACGGCCAACACCCTGAATATGCATTATACCCTTGCCTATCCCGCCAATTTTGGCATCTACCACTATGACCCTGTCCTGCCTGCCTACAACCTTGCGGACAGCCAAACCGCTGGGCAAAATGTGGAGATCACACTGTCGGAGCTATCCAAAATCCATCCGAAGATGCTCTCCGAGGCGGATGCCTACACCTATGAATTGTTGGTGCGAAAGCTCCATAATTCACGCCAATTAAATAATTATATCCTGTATCAGACACCCCTGTCCCCATCCTCCGGTATGCAGTCCCAGCTCCCAACCCTTTTGGCTGAGTATACTTTCCGAAGCAAAACGGATGTGGAAGATTATCTGGCGTTGTTGGATCAGATTGACACCTACTTTGCCTCTTTATTGGCCTTTGAGCAGGAGAAGTCCGCTGCCGGTCTGTCCATGTCCACTTACTCTCTTCGCCAGACCAAAAAACAATGTGACACTATTGTCAGCAAAGAAGCCTTGGAAAGTGGCAGCCATTTCCTACAGACCACCTTTCAGGAACGTCTGCTGCCGCTGATAAAGGATGGAGAAATCACAGAAAAAGATGCCCAAAAATACATTTCCCAGAATGACCGCCTGCTGCGCACAGTAGTTCAACCAGCCTATGAAGCCTTGGCGGACGGATTGTTCTTATTGGAGGATGTAGAGGGTGTGGAACCCCTGCCCGTGGGACTGTCCTCCCGCCCAGACGGGCGCGAATATTATCATTACCTACTGATCTCAGAGACTGGTTCCTATCGGAATATCAACGAAATACAGATATTGCTGCAAAACTCCATGCAGGAGGAATACAACGCGATCAGGGATTTGATTCAGGAACATCCGGAACTTCCCACATTATTGAAAAAAGGAACCTACACACAGCTTCCCTGCACGGAGGCGGATGCTATGCTGGAGGATCTGCAGAACCGGATGCAGAAGGATTTTCCCAAGCTGCCAAGCCAAAAGGAGACTTCCGCCCAACCTCCGCAAGCCTGTGTGAAAAATGTCTCTCCCAACATGCAGGAATATTGCGCCCCCGCCTTTTACCTCACGGCGCCTTTGGACGATAATGACAATAATGTCATATACATAAATCAGAAAAATGCACCCTCCGGTCTGGAGCTCTACACGACCCTGGCCCATGAGGGCTACCCTGGCCACCTGTACCAGACGGTATATAACAATCAGGACTTTTTGGAAAAAGATACCAATAAAGCCCGCCAACTTCTCTGGTATGGAGGATATCTGGAAGGCTGGGCTCTCTATGTGGAATATTATGGCTACGATTATGCCTCACAGCTTCTGGAAGAACAGGGGCGACAGGAGGACGCCCTGTGTGTACAGTTGGAAAAGCACAACCGAAGCCTGCTCCTATGCCTCTACTCCACACTGGACATCATGATTCATTACGAGAATGCTTCCCGGGAAGACGTGGCTGCCTATTTGGAAGGTTTTGGCATCTACAGCACATCCGCCGTCAATGCGGTGTATAATTACATTGCGGATGAACCCTGCAATTACCTGAAATATTATCTGGGCTACCTGGAGGTTCTTGAACTAAAAAAGACCGCTCAGGCTCTATGGCAGAATGATTACAGCGACTATGACTTCCACAGCTTTCTGTTGGATGCAGGCCCATCTGATTTTACCGCCCTTGACAGGCTTTTGCATTGACAAAGTATCCGTTTCGTCCTATGATATCTAAGGCACAATTAAGATGAGGTTTGATTATGGAACAATTACTTTTTAGCTTAAACGCCACCATACCCGTTTTCCTTGTAATGGTTCTCGGTTATATCATCAAGCAGATGGGTGTGGTGGATGAACCCTTTGTCAAAACACTGAACAGCTTCAATTACAAGATCACCCTCCCGGTGTTGCTGTTCAAGGATATTGCAGAGTCTGATTTCTACGGTGTTTGGGACACCAAATATGTACTCTATTGCTTTCTGGTGACCCTGACGAGCATTGTCGTGATCTGGGCGCTTGCCGCGCTTTTTTATAAAAATAAATCACAGCTGGGGGAACTGATTCAAGCCTCTTACCGCAGCAGCGCCGCAGTGCTGGGCATTGCCTTTATCCAAAATATTTATGGCAGCTCCGGCATGGCGCCGCTTATGATCATCGGCACCGTGCCCTTATACAATATTGCTGCGGTGCTGGTACTCTCCTTCACCGGCCCCAAGGCACACGGGCTGGACAAGGCTTCTCTGAAAAAAGCTGTCAAGGGCATCCTGACCAATCCGATTATCATTGGCATCCTGCTGGGCATGATTGTGTCCGCCTGCAGAGTTCAATTCCCCGTGATCATCACCAAAACCATCGGCAATGTCTCTGTGCTTGCCACCCCGTTGGCGCTTCTGGGGCTGGGGGCAGGCTTTGAGGGGCGCAAAGCTTTGAAAGAACTGGCGCCCACGGCTGTGGTATCCCTCCTCAAGCTGGTCATCCTGCCGGCGGCGTTCCTGCCTTTGGCGATTTATATGGGCTTTACCCAGGAAAAACTGGTTGCCATCCTGGTCATGCTGGGCTCCCCCACCACCGTCAGCTGCTATATCATGGCAAAAAACATGGGACATGAGGGAACGCTGACCTCCAGCGCGGTGGTGGCGACCACCTTCTTAAGCTCCATCACCCTCACTGCGTGGTTGTTTGTATTGCGAAGCATGGGATTCATCTGATTAATCTGCTTGATTCATTTGTCCTATTTGTGTCATGCGTGTCATAAAATAGAATAGATTCCATGGTACATTGAGGCATTTTATGAACATCTTTATCCATCTGTCTGATATCATTATCCCTCTGGTCATCTTTTTTGTCGTGGGCTATGGTCTTGCGTCCAAGGTCAAGGTCTATGAGAGCTTCCTAAAAGGCGCCGAGGACGGTCTGAAAATCGTGGTGGATATCGTGCCCACACTGATCGGATTGCTGGTGGCGGTGGGGGTACTTCGGGCTTCCGGTTTCTTTGAGCTGTTGGGCACGCTTTTAGCTCCTGTCACAGAAAGAGCCGGGCTGCCTGCCCAGCTTGTACCCCTCCTTATCGTAAAATTATTTTCCTCCTCCGCCGCCACCGGGCTGGTGCTGGATATTTTTAAAACCAACGGCCCCGATTCCTACGCGGGAACCGTGGCATCCATCCTCATGAGCTGCACGGAGACAGTATTTTATACTATGAGTGTGTATTTTCTGGCGGCGAAAGTGACCAAGACGAGATACACCCTGCCCGGGGCGCTGCTGGCAACGCTGGCGGGCACGGTGGCAAGCGTAGTGTTGGCGGGAAGAATGATGTAGGGTTCACGATATATATATGTCTCCCTCCAGCTCAAGGCTATCATTATACACAGGACATACTACATTCCCCTGAGCGAATAATTGATCAGATTCAGCGTTGGTTTCTTTGCCTATGAATTGTACTGTATATCCGTCAGAATTTTTGTTTTTCACAAGCAGTATCCACATATCATATATGTTACTGAGCTGATTTTTGTCTTTTATTTCCATGCCAATGTACAGATCATTAATTGTAAGCCTGTTATCTGTTTTTTCCATAAAGCAGTCTCCTTTCTTTTCCGTATGAGTTATGTGGTGGAAAATTTGAAATGCAATTAAAATCATCACAGATTATTTTTCAACTTTTACTATAATTATATCCAATTCTGACGAAAAAGTATATCTGTATTTTCTCTACAGAACTGTTATTTGACAACAAATGGAAGTTAGTTTATATTTGTAAAGATGGTAAAACGCAATTTATGGAGGAAATGAATATGGATAGTGGGGAGTTGATGAATCGTATTGTCAGTCATGCGGAAGGTTTTGTAACCCTTGTGTCTAAACTTTTTAGCGACAAAGGAATTCTTCTTGACTATTCCATAGAAAGCCTTGAGATAGTTGATGTTATATTGGAGGAACTGAGAGCCGCCGAATGGAAAGGTGTTGCTCTTGAAAGTCTTGCTTATGTGGCTGGGGCTTACATTTGCGAGACAGTTCGAAAAAATTACGGTGGGGAGTATCAGTATATTGAGGAAGAGGATCAGGTACTTGTGATTGCTGGTTTGCCAGATTTCTATGTGTCAATTCGACCATTTCAAAAAGTTATGAAGCGTATTATTAATGGTAAAGAAGACAGCATTTCGTTTTATATTAAAGGATACAAAGAGCATATAGAACGTGGTAAAAAGGAAAAGAACTATTCTATTACGCTTGTGTAATTACGAAAAGCTGTTCCTTTGCAGCTATAGATTTCACGCAGTCCGTCCCTGCAGAAGGGCCTTAAGTGGGTCTTTCAGTTTACTGCTGAAAAACTTTACGACCACCCCTGTCAACAAGGCAGAAAGTATGGTTCCCTCTCTGGTTCCCACAATCGTAAAATCGAAAAATATGAGAGATAAAACAAGAGCGATCAGGACACAAAGCACATCAAACGCAATTTTCACATTGCCAAAATCCCTGTGAAATGTATCTGAAATTGCTTTTACAAATGCTTCCCCCGAGTTCATGATTACATTTGCAATTACAGAAAGCGAAATACCAAAACCGAGAATAACGATTCCTATTACTACCATAACAACACGTACCGGATATGTATTCACAGGAACAAACGACACAATCCACATTCCCAGATCAGTAAACCAACCAAACAAAAAAGACAGGGGAATTTGCAGCAACTGTATCAGCTGAAACTTTTTGCGAAGTATGATAACTTGTCCGACGATCAAAAAGCAATTCCAAATAATAAGCCATGTCCCTAAAGAGAGCGAAGAATATTTGCAGCTTAAAGTATTTGCCACGGAGGAAATAGGTGATACCCCCAATTCGCCATGCTTCGTAAACGCCACACCTAACGCCGCAAAAAACAGGCTTACTACAAATAATGTATACCGTTTTGCAATTTCAGTTTTACTCATGATCAACAACTCCTTTTTCGGTTAGATTTTCGTTCATTTTTGTCAGGAAAGCAGTAAGCATTTCTTTCTCGCTATTGCTGAAGCCCAAAAGTGCTTTTTCTTCAATCGTCTCAAACTGTAACTCAACTTGTTTTGCAAGTGCCTTTCCTTTATCCGTCAAACAAACATATAAACTACGTCGATTCCCGTTGATATTTTTTCGCACTATCAAACCCTTATTTTCCATTCCAAGAAGAACGGATGTGATCGTCGCCGGTTCAATATGGCAAGCTTCCGCGATTTCTTTTTGAACAGCACAATCGTGATACAATAAATAATCAAGAATTTTGGGTTGTCCAGGTGTCAGATCTGTATCTTTAATACCTGTAAGTAAAGATTTCTGAAATAATAAGTGATCTGACATAAGTAAATAGTGTAATGATTCTTTCATACGCTTTTTCCTTTTATATTATTTGAAACCTTATGATTCGATATCTAATTATTAGATATATCACACAAATGCATACTTGTCAAGAATCAGTGAATTGTGTTTCCTTCAGTTTCTCATGCAGCTTTTGGATGATTCGCTGACCACCCAATCCATGCATCATGTAAGGTGCGCTGGAAATACAAGTCTTCGGCGCTGTGCATTTCATCAGTTGTTTCCCTGTCTTTAAGATGTTCCTTTCACAGACAATAATACAGCGCTCTGAAAAACTGCCCATAATCCTGATTCTCAGACAATCCTGACACTCCGCCGTCCCCTGCCTCCAGAATCCTCCACGATCCGTCAACCAATTCAGCATAGTCGATTGTGTAAAAGGGACTGGAGAGATTCCTGTATTTGTCCAACAGCTCGTGCGGCGGTTCGGGAGTAAAGTTGCCCTGCCCTGAATTGCGGCTGACTGTCACCGGTTCATGATCGATGTAAAACACCCGATACTCATTGGGATGTGAGCCATAAAACTTTAGATCCAGAAATTCTTTGATACAGATGCCGCCGGTCAAAAGCGTCCCTCTGTACTTGTAAAACACTTCCATCCAGCGATCAAAATCCGCCTGTGTCACGGTCTGGTCAAAATAGCGGGGAAACTCCGTGCCCTTTACGGACTTCACGAAATCTTTCACCATAAAACGCTTAAAATCAGCCTTTAACGCCTCCACCGCAATCTGCGCATGCAGCGGATATATTTTCATTTTAGCCGTATCTTCCTCCAACAGTTCATATACATTGGGAAAAATATGCATAAGGCGATAGGCCTCCGGATTGGTGACCAGCTGAATATTCCGCTCTAGCAGCAGGCCGTAAAATGCCTCATACTGTTCCGGCTTCATCATCCAGCCGCGATACACTGCTGTGCACAGCTGCCGCGGCGCATCTCCAAGTACCAGTTTGCCCTCGCCAAACCACTGGTCATAACCAAAGAACACGGTCTCAAACAGCCCTGAATCCAAAACAGCCTCATACTCTCGTTCTAAATCCTCATCCACCTTCGCGATACTTCGATAGCTCGATGGAAATAGAATCATATCCGCCATATTCCTCTCCTCCCCATATGATCTTATTATAAAGTTTTAGGGGAATGAACCATTTCTGATTCATCCCCCTTTGTGGCAAAAAACCTTTAAAATCAAGCGTTTCGATTAACCAAAATACCTGTCCAGCAGCCCCTTCAATGCCTTGCCATGTCTTGCCTCATCCCTTGCCATTTCATGCACAGTGTCATGGATGGCATCCAGATTGTTTTTCTTGGCACATTTTGCCAAATCAGTTTTGCCGGCGGTTGCGCCAAACTCGCAGTCTACGCGCCACTCAAGATTCTTCTTGGTGGAAGCGGTCATATGAGACTCCAAATCCTCACCCAGCATCTCAGCAAACTTAGCGGCATGCTCCGCCTCCTCATAAGCAGCCTTCTCCCAATAGAGACCAATCTCGGGATAACCCTCGCGGTGAGCAACGCGTGCCATGCACAGATACATGCCAACCTCTGAGCACTCGCCCTCAAAATTAGCTTTCAACTGTTCAAATATGTATTTCTTATCCTCTTCGCTGATTGCGGCATTGTTCTTCACGGTGGAGCCATAAACCCCAAACTCGTGCTCAGCAGCCAGAGTGAGCTCTCCCTCAACTGCCTTAAACTTATCCGCGCCTACATGGCATACAGGGCATTCCTCGGGCGGGTTGTCCCCCTCATGTACATAACCACATACAGAACATACAAATTTCATAGCTTAAATCTCCTTCCTTTTTATATAAAATTTATTCCCGCGAGCAATGAGCCAAGTCAACTTTGTTGACTTTGGGTCGTGCTTGCACGAACATAAACCCAATAAATTGGCTTGGCGAATGCCGCGAGGGTCAAATACCCCGCTGCTCTACAGCGTTGCAAGCCTGATGCCCCGTTGCTTGCAGTGGGGTTATTGACTGTGCTATCTTATGAGGTGACTGCATGCAAGGGATTTCTTCTTGCTCTGAATCGCTTGTGCAGTTCTCACAGGTGCCATAGAAATAGACCACATAACCATTGATTTTACCATTGAAATCTGCTCCGGCAAGCTCTTGGAGTTTATCTATATTTTGCATCTCCAAGTCAATGATGCTGCCGCATTTGGTACAGACAAAATGATAGTGGGGAGAAGTATCGGCGTCAAAGTGATCCACGCCGTCCCCCAAACGGAGCCTCTTGATCTCACCCATATCCGCCAGAAGAGTCAGATTACGGTACACCGTGCCAAGACTGATGTTTGGATTCTTTTCCCGTACATTTGTATAGATAACCTCGGCGGTGGGATGATCTTTGCGGCCCATCAGAAAAGCTTTGATCATATCGCGCTGTTTGCTGTGTTTCAGAGCCATCCAATCCCCCCAATAGCAAATCGATAATCATTACTATTTTAGTATAATTTATTTTATGGATTTGTCAACTGTTAATAAATTTTTTATTTTAATATATGAGCCAGTTTATACTTTTTTATCAGGAGTGTGGTATAATATCCGCAAAGAGCAGAGTCAAGTATCCGGATAAACAGATGCTGAGCTTGCTCGGGCAGATGTTGATTCGGACATTTGACGAGCGAAAGCGAAAAAGTCTGCAAAGCAGACTTAGGCAAACCGAAGGTTTTTCGGGGCTCTGCCCAAGACTTGCGGTAATGGTAACGACCTCCATATCATGATTGTGCCTTAACAGGCGGGAGTACCCTATGAAATTCAAGACCCGATTAAAAATAACATTTATCAGTATCATTCTTTTACCCTTGGTGCTGACAATGCTGACATTTATGGTGATAGCACTCTATCTGACCAATGCCCAGCAGGGAATTGAACTGCATGATTTGGATTATAATTTGATGTCAGACAATATGCAGGATTTTGTGAATACCACAGACAAGGCGTATTTTGTGCTGCGGGATCAGGTGAAGGAAGACCCCGGCAAATTGGAAGATATAGAATATTTGGAGAAGGTTAATAACGAGGTGTCCCGCAGGGCCACGTATCTGATTGTCCGGAAAGAAGATGAGATTTATTATACCGGCAACAAGGCCGCTGCTGCTAAGATTTTTCCCAAGCTGCCAGGATATGGAGAGGCGTTCATGGCAGAAGGATCGGGATATTATTATAATGATTTGGAAAAATATGTAAAGCAGATTGATTTTCGTTTTTCTGACGGCAGCGAGGGGAGCGTGTTTGTCGTCGCAAGGGTGAATACCCTGATTTCCAAATCGCTGTTGACGGATATGTCCATCGCCATTATATGTATTTTGATTTTTACCAGCGTGATGCTGACCCAGTGGATACAGAAGAGTGTATTTAATCCGATCAATGATTTAAATGTGGCGATGGGCAAGATCAAAGAGGGGAATTTTGATTATGCGCTGAATCCGGATGTCAAGGGCGAGATTGGCGACCTCTATAGCAATTATGAGGATATGCGTCTCCGCCTGAAGGAATCCGCAAGGGAGAAGCAGGATAATGAAAGTCAGAATAAGGAATTGATCAGCAATATTTCCCATGATTTGAAGACGCCTATCACAGCGATCAAGGGCTATGTGGAAGGCATTATGGATGGTGTGGCGGACACGCCGGAGAAAATGGACAAATATATCAAGACCATTTATAATAAAGCCAATGATATGGATAAGCTGATCAATGAGCTCACAATGTATTCGGGGATTGACAATAACCGGATTCCCTACAATTTCCACCGCATCAATGTGGCGGATTATTTCGGAGATTGTGTGGAGGAAGTAGGGCTGGATTTGGAGTCCAAGAATATTGAATTAAACTATTCTAATCTGGTTAGTACTGACACGGTTGTCATTGCGGATCCCGAGCAGATGAAAAAAGTCATCAATAACATTATCAGCAACAGCGTGAAATACATGGATAAGTCCCATGGCTCCATTGAGATTCGTATTTTGGACGAGATAGGCTCCATTCGGGTGGAGATTGAAGATAACGGCAAGGGTATTGCACAGAAGGATCTGCAGAAGATTTTTGAACGGTTCTACCGCACGGATGCCTCCCGCAATTCCGCTCAGGGCGGGAGCGGTATCGGGCTTTCCATTGTCAAGAAAATCATTGAAGACCACGGCGGATATATCTGGGCGACCAGCAGACAGGGCGAGGGAACCTGCATGCATTTCGTGCTGCGCAAATATATCGAGCTGCAACCTGAAAAATAAGAATAAGAAGCCGTCAAAGCGGCAGAATGAGAGGATAATATGAGCAAAATTCTGATTATTGAGGATGAAGAAGCGATCGCGGATTTGGAGAAGGATTATCTGGAGCTCAGCGATTTTGAGGTGGATATCTGCAACAACGGAGATGAAGGCTTGAAAACGGCGCTGACAAGTGATTACAATCTGATTATTTTGGATCTAATGCTGCCGGGAATGGATGGATTTGAGGTTTGTAAATGCATCCGTGAGAAGAAGGATGTTCCGATTCTCATGGTCTCTGCCAAAAAGGACGACATTGACAAGATTCGGGGACTCGGTCTGGGTGCGGACGATTACATGACCAAGCCGTTCAGCCCCAGCGAGTTGGTGGCGAGAGTGAAGGCACACATGGCTCGTTATGAGCGCTTGGTGGGTACCAGCGCCAAGCTTCAAAATGATATTGTGGAGATTCGGGGTATCCGCATCGACAAGACTGCCCGCCGCGTATATGTGGACGGGGAGGAGCGCGCTTTCACGACCAAGGAGTTTGATTTGCTCACTTTCCTTGCGGAGAATCCCAATCACGTGTACACCAAAGAGGAGTTGTTCCGGGAAATCTGGGACATGGACTCTATCGGTGACATTGCGACCGTCACCGTGCATATCAAGAAAATACGTGAAAAGATTGAGAAAAACACCGCTAAACCTGAATATATCGAAACAATTTGGGGAGTAGGGTATAGATTTAAGGTATAGTCCGTCCCCAAATTGTTTTACGATTCTGGGGAGTGGGATACAGATTTAAAGTATAGTCCGTCCTTATTTAAAAAGGCAGAACTGCTTTAGTTCTGCCTTAACAAAAAAACTGCACTCTCAATTTACACAGCCGCCTGATTCTTTTGCACAGAATCTATTTTGGCATATTCTGCTTCCAGTTCTTTTCGGATTTCATCTATCCGCTTCAACACATCAGCGATTGCTTCTGTCTCGTCGGTGGGTCTGAGCTTTTCACCCTGTGCTTCTTTGGAACGAGCCATTTCCTCACGTTTTTTAATATCCTTGTGGTACAGGAACTTGAAAACCACCCGCACCAAGGGTTGGATAAAGAAAAGCTGTGACAGATATGCAAAAGGAAAATTGAAGCACACCAGCTTCAACCAGTTTGCAAGCAATGTAAAGAAATTGAATCCCGCATAGTAGGGGTAGTACAAAATCGCTGCAAGGAAGCTCATGATAGGGCACATGAGACCTACTGTGGCACAAATGATTGCAGACTCAAAAATCATGGGGTGATTTTTTCTGGGATCAAAAATACGACTCGCCAGCTTAAAGGACAGAGGGCTTCCTATGGTAAGCTCCAAACAGTAAGCCAGCACGAACTCGATCAGCACGATTGCCCAAATGGGGACTGCCTGCCCCAACACAGAGATACCGCCCATGGCATTGATGGCGGCAAGCACGGATGTCTCACCGGTCAAGGCCATGAATGTGCTGCCGTTGATGACATAAAGGCTGTAAAATACATAAGCGTGGACAGTTACAAGCACGGTCATCAGTGCAAAGACCATTCTTTGAGATTGATTTCTTGGCATAATTTTTTCCTCCTCTTTGACGCAAAAAAGACACAAGCGTCGCTTTCATAACTCTGTAATCAGATTTACATGCAAAGCAATACTTGTGTCGTTTATGCGCAATTACCATTATTTATACGTTTTTGTACCTTGTGAATCATATCACATAGAATTTCAAAAAGTCAAGAAAAAATTATTTTCCTTTAAAGTAGTCCCGAATCCACTTGCCGCTCTCCGTCAAATCCTCCTCCGCCCAATCGGATACTTTGTTGCAGGAGGCTTTGATCACACTGCTGCTCTCGTCCTTGTTGGCGAGATTCCAGCAAAAGAAACTTACATTATATTTCTCGATGACCTCAAACCAGCTCTTGGTGGAATTAAAGTCATTCGCACCGTTGCCGGAGGCGTCACACATGCCAAACTCGCTGATGAAAACAGGCAGTCCGTTCTGCACACAGCTGTCCAGACGGTTCCAGAGCACATCCTTGTGAGTTCCGGCATAAAAGTGCAGGGCATACATGATATTTTCCGCATCCAAGGGATTGGCCATTGCCTTGTCAATATCCTGACTCCAAGTGGGAGTTCCCACAATAATCACAGCATCAGGGTCATTCTCACGGATCACGGGAATTACTTCCTCCGCATAGGACTTGACGCTCTCCCAGGTTGCATAACCGTTGGGCTCATTACAAATTTCATAGAGCACATTTGTGTGATCCGCATAGGTTTCTGACATTTCCTTAAAAAAGGCAAGGGACTGGCTCTTATAGACATTTGGATCCTGCTCCTGTAGTATGTGCCAGTCAATAATGACATACATGCCCAAATCCGTGGCAGCATCCACGCCGGTGCGCACCAAAGATTTCAGATATTCCTGATCACCACCCGAACAGTAGCCGCCGTATTCATGGGTATACATGGCAAGGCGGACGCAGTTGGTATTCCAGTCGTCCCGCAAGGTTTTAAAGGCATCATAGTTGACAAATTGAGGATACCACGCCATTCCGTGGGTGGACATCCCGTAGAGTTGGATCGGGTCGCCATTTTGATCCGTCAATTGTGTGCCGTCTACCTTGAGTGCGCCGTGCTCTGCCGCAAAACCTTCCCCAATGGGTGCTGTGGAAATTTGCGCCGCAGGCTGGGAGGACTCCAGGCTTTCCCCTGTTGTGTCTGAAGGTTGGGAGGATTCCTGTGCTGTGTTATCTCCCGCCGCACCTTGAGAACCACCCATGGACGCCACAACTGATTCCGCCACGGACTCTGCCACCGATTCCGCTATGGATTCCATAACCGCTATATCCTGTTCGCTCATTGTCTCGCTCCTTCCGCATGCCGTCAGTAACCCTGCACACAATAAAATGGGTAAAACAATTTTCTGTTTTCTTTTCCAATTCAATGCTTCATCCTCCTTCATGTAATACGAAACCAATATAGAATCAGTATAGATGTAATATACAAAAAAAGCAAGTATCCAACAGTCGAATTCAATGATGATTTTGCGCCCCCAACAGGCATATATATTTTATAGAAGCAAAACTTTTGGGGATGGAACAAGATATGTTGAATTTTATTTGGGCATTTATGATTCTGTTGGGGGTATTTTATGCGGCGCTTACCGGGCGTATGGCGGAGGTGACGAATGCTGCGCTGGACAGTGCGGGGGAAGCAATCTCGCTGTGTATCACTATGGCGGGCGTGGTAGCGTTGTGGATGGGATTGATGGAGATTGCGAAGGAGGCAGGGCTGATTCAAAAGCTGACAAGGGGGATTGGCCCTTTTCTTGACTTTATGTTTCCCAGGATACCAAAGAAGCACCCGGCAAGGGAGTATATTGCCACGAATGTGATTGCTAACATTCTGGGACTTGGTTGGGCATGTACTCCGGCGGGGCTTAAGGCGATGGAGGAGCTGTCCAAGCTGGAGGAAGAGCGGGGGAACACGGCATATTTGAGCGACAGTAAAGGAGCAGGAGAAAAACGGGAGCGTGTTGCCAGCAACGAAATGTGTAACTTTTTGATATTGAATATTTCATCTCTGCAGCTGATTCCCGTGAATATGATTGTATATAGGCAGCAGTATGGAAGCGTGAATCCTACCGCGGTGATTGCACCGGCGATTGTAGCGACATTTATTAGTACGGCGGTGGCAGTGGTGTTTTGTAAGTTGAAGGATGTGGGGCGGAGAATGTAGTAAATTCGTCAGATTATTATGCCCAACAGCTGCCAAAAGCAGCTGACGTATAAAACTGCGGAAGTGTTAGGATTGTATGGTCAAAATGGTTCAGGAAAGGCTGCAGTTATTGACTGAAAGATTGATAGACATATAAATGTGATTGTGGTAGTATAGTAATGGTTCAAATTTGAAATTTAAAAATTAAAAGTTGTTTTAAAAGAAATTGGAGGAAAAAATGTTTCAGGATAAAAGTGGTATTTTTACGGATTTCGGTTTCAAATTAGTTGTAATTAGCGCTCTTTTGGATAAAGAGACCAGCTTCTCGGAAGAGTTGGAAAAGATGAAAGAAACGTATGTTGATACATATGACGGTGAGGAGTTTGAATGTATTCCGGAAATGGTTGCCTATTTTGAAAATCTTGTGTTGACGGAAAAAGATTTGGAACAGGTAACGGAATTGTCATTTGACGGTGGCGAAGAAATTTATTTCCTGATAATGCCAGACTGGGACGGAGAATCGGATGAATTTGATATAGAGAACGTGCAAGGCTTTGAGAAGTTACCTAATTTGAAAAAAGTTTACTATACTGCAATGTGTGCTGAAAAGCTAATGGATGTATTTACAGGAGCGGGGATTACTGTTTCATAACTCAATCACAACTGAAAAAGTAACACAGCATAAGAGCGTATAGAAAACACATAAAAATTGTTAGGAATTGAAAGATGAAAGTACTGATCGGAACAACGAACCCTTCCAAGGTGAAAAGGTTTGCAGAATTGCTCAGCGGACATGATGTGGAGTTTTATACATTAAAAGATTTAGAGATAGAATCTGAGCCAGAAGAAAAAGGCGCGACACCAGAGGAAAATGCAATCATCAAAGCGAGATTTTACGGACAGTTTTTTGATAGGGTCATCTGCAATGACTCTGGACTGTATTTCGATGGTTTACCGTTGGAGGACGACAGGCAGCCGGGACTTAATATCAGAACGCCCGGCGGATGTTCCAGACTGGATGATGAGGAGATGATCGCATATTATTCTAAACTGATCGGAACGTTAGGCGGAAAAGTGCTGGCTTATTATCTGGACGGCATCGCCGTTTACAATCACGGCAAAATCTATTCTTATATGGAAAACAGTGAGGCGACAAAAGCGAGCGCTTTTTATATGATTGACCACCCGTCTGAATACAGACACCCTGGCTGGCCGCTGGATTCGATCAGCCTGAACCGGAATACGTTGACCTATTTTGTGGAAAAAGGGAATAACAAGTACGATACCGAGGAAGAGAATGTAATGGTCGGGGAATATCGCGAGAGACTGGTGAAGTTTTTGGAGGAGGCGTTGTTGTAGAGAGCCATTTTTTGCTTGTTTTTCTGTATAACAGAAAAGGACATAATCCTATGCCCTTTTCTGTTTTATTTCACCTTATCTGCATTATTGTATGCGCTATCAATGTTAAGAAGCAAACATTAAATTAATTTGTTAGATTTTTTATTGTCCGGCTGCCCTTATAGGCACTGTTTCT
>CAMWLG010000067.1 GCA_947175035.1 uncultured Lachnospiraceae bacterium
ATTCATATTTGCGCAACCGCTTGCTCATTTTTAATATATCATTTTCGACAAAACGTTTCAATAATCTATTTTTGCCAAAAATGAGACCCCAAATCTATTCAAATCTGCCAAAATCCGGAAAATCTCATTGCGTGGACACCTTCAACGCCACCTCATAATTCAGATAGGTAATCGGCTCCACCTCTTCTCCGTCAATTAGATGAAACAGTGTTCTTGCCGCCGCGATTCCCAGACTTCTCGGGTCGTATTGAAGCGCCGTGATCGCCGGGGTACTATTGTCCAAAAGTACACTGTCATAGAAGGATGCTATTTTAATCTGTGTCGGAATAACAATGTTGTCATTCTTTAGCTTTTCCAACACCTCCCGACATATACGGTCATCCATGCAGATAACGCAGTCCGCTTTGGCACGCATACAGCCCTCCACCGCATAACCCACATCCTTCCGGTCTTTGCAATCCATGTAAACAAGTCCTTCCTCCGGTTTCATCTGATTGGCCTTCAGTCCCTCTATAAAACCATTCTTCCGGCTGATATTGACCATATGATTGCTGTCTCCGCCAATCAAAGCCAGCCTCCGCAGCCCCTTCATAATCAGAATAGATGTCAGCTCGCTGCAAGCCGCCACATGATCGTTGTCAATCTGCACCACATCCCCCGTAGGTGTGCTGCCAATGACCACAAAAGGGATATCCATTTCCTTCAAAAAGTCCACGCAAGGATCCTCTACCAATGTTCTCCCCAACACGATTCCGTCCACCTTGCGATTCTGAACAATGCGCTCCAGCTGCGATATATCCTTCTCATAAACCATGGATAGCAGGATGTCATAATCATTGCCTGCCGCCACCTCGCAAACCCCGGTCATGCAGCGCTGAAAAAACGGCAAATCCGTCACGTCAGAATCCCCAGGCACCACCCAGCCTATATTGTAAGTCTTAAGATTCGCAAGCCCTCTCGCCAATGGATTGGGTCTGTAGTTGTACTTTTCAATGTATGCCAAAACCCTCTCCCTGGTTTTAGCTCCCACTCTGCCCTTTCCCGAGATTGCTCTGGAGACTGTAGTCTTGGAAATATTTAAATCGTTTGCAATATCAGAGATTGTAATGTGCCCTGCGTCCTTGACAATCAAATCCAGATCCCGACCATTCGACTGCTTTGACATAGTTTCTTCACCTTCTATTTTCGTATATCTTTTACAGTATGCGTATCTTTTTGTATGATTATGCAACTAATTGCGCATTTTAATAAAATCAGCTTATCAATATTAGTGAGTTTTGTCAATATTTTTTATGATTCCTGTTGACTTTTTGTTTAAAATAGTATAAGTTTATTCTATAAGTGCGTAACCGATTGCGCAGCTGTGTATGAGCGACTTACTGCATGTGAGGATTACATCTGTCAAGGAGGGTAACTATGGAACACACATCAACCTTAATATCAAACTTTTCCAGTGATGCATATGACAATCTGCTGGCTGATATTTATGTGGACACAAGCCTGATATCTTATCAGAAGCAGCGATATATCGAAGCGATCCGTTCTTATATACAATGTTTTGGAGAGGGGGATGTGTCGATCTATTCCGCTCCCGGCAGAAGCGAGATCGGCGGCAACCATACTGACCACCAGCACGGACAGGTGTTGGCTGCGGGCATCAATTTGGACGCGATTGCCGTGGTATGCGCCACGTCAGATTCCCTCATTCAAATTAAATCTGACGGATATGACATGATTACCATAGACACCGGCTCCCCATGCGAACCTGTGGAGTCCGAAAAGGAATCCACCATTTCCCTAATTCGGGGTGTTGTAGAGGGTATGCGTCAGCACGGACATAAGCTCGGCGGCTTTCAGGCGTACATTACCAGCGATGTGCTGATTGGGGCAGGGCTCTCCTCCTCCGCCGCATTTGAAGTGCTGATCGGCACTATTTTGTCTGGTCTGTATAATGAGATGAAGGTCTCTCCTATAGAGATTGCCATCATCAGCCAGTATGCGGAAAATGTCTATTTTGGCAAGCCCTGCGGACTCATGGATCAGATGGCATGTTCCGTGGGCAGTCTGGTGCATATTGATTTCAAAGATACCACAAATCCCGCAGTGGAGAAAGTTGAGTTTGATCTGGAGCGGGCAGGCTACAGTCTATGCATCACGGATACCAAGGGCTCCCATGCGGATCTGACCGCTGATTACGCGGCGGTTCCCGCGGAGATGAAGGCTGTTGCCGAACTGTTTGGCAAGAGTGTACTGGTGGAACTTACCGAGGATATGATTCTGGAAAACATCACTAAGATCCGACAGGCACTGGGCGACAGGGCAGTCCTTCGCGCCCTGCACTTCTATGAGGAGAACAGAAGGGTTGAGACGGAAGTATCCGCCTTGAAAAATGCGGATATCAACCTGTTCCTGAACACAGTCAAGGCTTCCGGCGCCTCCTCCTTCCAATATCTCCAAAATGTGTACACCAACCATGACATTGCCTCCCAGAATATGTCCGTGGCTCTGGCTGTGAGCGATATTCGATTGGGCGCAGATGGAGTGTGTCGCGTTCACGGCGGCGGATTTGCCGGAACCATTCAGGCTTTTGTCAAAAATACCGCTGTAGAGCAGTACAGAAGCGCTATGGACAAGGTCTTTGGGGAGCATTCCTGCAAGGTTTTGAAAATACGTAAATTTGGCGGCATGAAAGTACTGTAAGGCATAGCGATGGAGAGAATGGAGGATATTGATATGAGCGAAACAGTGATGGAGCATCAAATTAACGTTTTAATCAAAGAGCTGGTCACCTACGGAATGCAAAACGGCCTTGTGGCTGAGGCTGACAAAGTATATACCACCAACAGGTTGTTGGAGCTGTTTGACATCGCGGAATATATAGAGCCGGAAGAAGTCAAGGCCCCTGCCAGACCACTGTGTGAGATTTTGGAGGATATGATACAGTATGCTCTTTCCAAGGGCATATTGGAAGAAGATACTGTCACACTGCGGGATCTTTTTGACACAAAGATCATGGGACTTCTGACACCGCCGCCCTCCACCGTGCGGGCTGCCTTTCAGGACGCTTACCAAAGCTCTCCAAAGGATGCTACGGACTTTTATTATCATTTCAGCAAGGCTACCAATTATATCCGCACGGACCGCATTGCCAAGGACGAAAAATGGGTCACTGACACGGAATTCGGCCCCATTGACATCACGATCAACCTATCCAAACCGGAGAAGGATCCCAGAGATATCGCCAAGGCGGGCCAGGCCAAGAAATCCGGTTATCCTGCCTGTCTGCTTTGCCTGGAAAATGAAGGTTATGCAGGAACATTTACTCACCCCGCCAGACAAAATCACAGGGTAATCCCCATCTCCCTTGCTGGCGAGTCCTATTATTTGCAGTATTCCCCTTATGTTTACTACAATGAGCACTGCATTATTTTTAATGAAAAGCATATTCCCATGAAAATAGACCGGGCCGTATTCGGGAAACTCTTGGAATTCGTCAAACTGTTCCCCCATTACACGGCGGGTTCTAACGCCGATCTGCCTATCGTAGGCGGCTCCATCTTAAGCCATGACCATTTTCAGGGCGGGGGCTATACCTTTGCCATGGCAAAAGCTCCTTATGAGTCCAACTTCACCTTGAAGGCTTATCCCGGCATCACTGCCGGCATTGTCAAATGGCCCATGTCCGTCATCCGCCTGCAGGGAAAAGAGATTGACACGATCGCTGACGCTGCCGACCATATCTTGCGCGCATGGCGGGATTATACTGACGAGGCTGCCTTCATTTATGCTTTCACAGAGGACACTCCCCACAACACGATCACACCCATCGCCAGAATGCATGGGGATCTGTTCGAGCTCGATCTGGTGCTGCGCAACAACATCACTACCGAGGAATGCCCCATGGGGTTATATCATCCCCATGCCCAGTATCATCATATCAAAAAGGAAAATATCGGATTGATCGAAGTGATGGGACTGGCAGTTCTTCCCTCCCGCTTAAAGCAGGAAATCATAGAATTGGAAGATGCGATTCTGAATCACAAAGACATCCGCCAAAATCCTTCCATCGAAAAACATGCAGACTGGGTGGAAGAATGGATTGGCAATTACACATTGAATGCGGACAATATCCATTCTGTGATTCAAAACGAAATCGGAAAAGTATTCTCCAAAGTGCTTGAATGCGCCGGCGTATACAAAAATACGCCCGAAGGACGTGAAGCCTTCGAGCGATTTATCAAGACACTTTAAACATCTACTATTCTATGACCTGAATCTGGCAGACCTTCATTGCTTCCAGCGCGCGGGTGTGACTCTCCGGAGTGACACCTGCACAGCAGGCAGCATCCACTGAAATGGGAACCTCCGAAAACTGTGCTTTCAGAATCATCGCATTGGAGATCACACAGATATCCGTGCATAGCCCTATCAACGTAATACTCTCAATCTTGTCCCTCGCATTCATCTCCCGAAGCTTACCGGCCAAATCCAAACTGCCAAAGGATGGCTTGTCAATGGGCTCCTCCGGGATTAGTTCTGCAATCTCCGGCCGAAGCTGCCATCCCGTGGTTCCCTGAATACAGTGCTCCACGGGAAGATTCCTGCCCTCCTGTGTCTCCAGGTAATCCGCCTGGTGCGTGTCCCTTGTGGACAGCACCAGACCGTCAAAACCCTTAATCTTCTCGGCAACCTTAGGGACAATCGCCACTGCTTCCTTGGTGCCAAGCGCTCCGTCGATAAAGTCATTCTGCATATCTACGACAACCAATACCTTCATTCAAATATCTCCCGCACTATTTTAATATCTTCACATTGACAGTAAATTGCGTCCCCTTGGTATTCTCCATCTGTCCCTTGTATCTCGTTTCCAGCTTTAAAGAATATACAGTATCCGGCTTGAGCAGATCCGGTCTAACCAAAGTGATCTTGGCCTTCTGCGTCGCCTGATTGAATTCCACCCTAAACGCCTTCTTGAGATTGTCAGGATTGCTGTCAGCAATGATTACGTAGGAAATCTCTGCACTTGCGTCAGTTGCGTTGATCAAAATCTCCTGCGACCTCTTGGGACTGTTTGGCTCCACACCTGCATACAATGCAGCGCTTGTCACGTCCGTTTTCACCTTGGACAATGTCTGCTTGGGCTTGATACTCAAATCCTTGCTTCGGACGATGGTCACATTCTGTCCTGTGTTTTCGTCATACTCAACCATATTCACCCGGAACTTATAGGTTCTCCTGGCATCCAGAATCACACCTGGCTTCGCCCTGACTACAAAGCTTCCCACACTGCCATCCTCTTTGCGCAAAACTTCCGTGGTAAAATTCGTAAGATCTTCGCCTTCATAGGGATTGTTCAATTTATTGGAAGTATCCAGCTCGGTAAACGTAATATCTTCTATCTTGGTATTAAAATTGCCCAATTTCAACGTATATACAATGCTGGAATTACTGTTCCCGATACTCAAAGTACCCTTCGCATTCGCTGTGAGTGTTGCCGTCGTGTTGATCACCTTCACAGTAACCTTAAAGGGCTGTATATCAACAGGCTTACCTTCCACCTCTGCCTTGAGACCACTAATCTGATATTTATAGCTTCCTGAGCGAACATCTCTATTCTGCGTCACACTGATGCTCTGTTCCGTCTCGCTGAAGTTGAAATCAAAGGCGCTTTTCACACTCTCAGCGCTTTGGTTCACACCCGTAATTGACACCACATCATCACCATCATTTGTCCAAATATGAACGCTGTCACCTGCGGGCAGGTTCTTGATCGTGTAATTGTAAACCCCTGTCTCCTTGCCTCTATATAAAATGTTATTGTTCAGGGTGACACTGGACGGTTTCAACGCCGCAGTAAGTCTTGCACCAATCACCTTGACTGTGATAGTGACGGACTTAATGAGTTCCGGTGTTCCATTTGCATGAGTCACCTTGGGAGTAAAGCGGAATTTATAACTTCCCGTCGGCATCTCCCCGTTTGCCTTTGCACTTAACACACCATTCGCATAAGTGAAGCTGATCATATCCGCATAAGATGCCAAAGAAGCCTTGCCCACATATTCGGCCATCCCCATATCGGTCAATGTGGAGTCCGCCTGGTTTAACGTGAGAACAGTCTGCGCACTCCTGCCCACACAGAGATTGTTGAGAGTGAGCGTTGTGGGCTTTGCCTTCACCGTGGGAGGATTCTTGGTAACACTCAGGTTAAAGGTAAACTTCATGGCATCGTTCCAAGTATCCATCTCCACATTGATGACCGCCTTGCCCTTCTGCGCCGTCTTAATCTGTAACATCATCTTGTCGGATGCTTTCGCTTCCTCAGTGTTCAGATTCTCGAACAGCCAGGGCGTGGTGCCGGAGGAAGACTCGTCAAAGCTGAGCCTCGTCAATTTATTCAGGGATATCGGCTTCTTGGTCTTCTTGTCCAGCAGCTGCAATTCTATGCTATAACCGCTGCCATAAGTATTCACTGTCGCCTTAGTCTTGGAGAGCACATAGCCCGGCTTCGAAGTATTCGTGGGAATCGTAATCTTTGCATAGCAAGGATCATAACCCTCATAGGTGATTCTCACATACCCTTTGGCAATCACTTTTCCCTTCGCATCCTTGATCAATTCATTACTGCTGCGGTCGATCACGCCCTCGTTGGTAATATCAAAGTTGTTTGCCAGAGCATCAACCGCTGTCGATCCGTCCTTTTCATAGGCATCGGGATTGGCATAGTGTTCCTCGGAAATCAATTCATACTCTTTCACATTCAGATCTTTCAAGCTCTGCGTCAACGTCACCTGACCGCGCTCCGACACAGCCGCCTGGCTATTGAAGAACAGGTTGATCTTGCCCGAACATTTTACCGTGGGTTTTAAGGCTTTACAAGTCAGCACCAAAGACTTGATAGGTGTGCGGAAGGTCTCCGTCACGGTGTCCCCGCTGGCATTGCGATAATGATACTCACCCTCAAAATACATCTTGCTGTAGGCCTTATTGCTCTTACCCGCAATAACGCTCTTTCCACTGTCCGTCATATCCAGATAATATTTGCCATTGGTATATCTGACAGAGACATACTGCGCCTTATCCGTGATCTCATAATCCGTAACCTTATTGGCTGTAACCGACTCCACAACCTTGACGGTGACAGGATCCACCTCATATCCGTAAACCGATAACAGGTCAAATTCCGTTCCTGCGCTGCTATTGGAATTCACTGTCAAAGTACTCTGTACCAGTCGGGGTGTCGCATCAATCACACGGATGATAAAACTCTCCTTATAGAGCGTCTCCTTGTCCTTGCCGCTCTTGCCGTTGGTGACGGTGACCGTCACCGCCGTCTCTCCTGTCACACCCTTCAAGACACGAATCACATTAGAATTATTATCAACCGTTTCATTGTCAACAGTCACCATATCCGTGTTGGCAGATTCCCAGGAAGACTGCACGAAGAGATTTCTGGTGTCCGCACCGGCCGTCGCCAGCAGTCTCACCTTGAAGCTCCTCTCCGCGCTGGTCAGATTGTCCTTGGTGTAACGAATCACCTGCACAGTCTCACCCGCAATCTCCTCTATGCTGCTCTTCGCTTTGCCCAGATCAGAGAACGATAGGGAGTAATGGTCTATTTCCGACTTCTCCGTAACCTTGACCTTAAAGGAAACTGATGTGCTGTAATTGGGGTTGTTGATTCCCTCTTTCAACTTCGCCGTAATGTTAGCGGTACCCGTACCCTTGGCATAAATCACGCCCTTGGAATCAATAGATACAACCTTAGGCTTGTCGCTTGTATAATTGAACATCCAGACACCAGGGTCACTTTTTGATCCTTCTATCACCAACTGACAGGCAAGTCCCGTCTTGTCAAAGATGATGGTCTTCTTGCTCTTATCCCAGTCATAAGTCATCTGGTCAATCTGGCTAAAGGTAACGGAAAGGGTTCCATAGCTGGCTTCCGCCGACTCAAAATCCACAATAACAGCCGCATCCTCGTCAGGCATCACAAAGGTGAATACCTGAACCCCGTTTGTCTCCTCCTTCAGATTGGTAATATTGGTATCATTATATCTAAAGGTAGATGCCTTCAAACGATACCCTGTGGCAGGAGTGATCTTTACCTCAATGATCTCCCCCTCTCTCGCTTTCTTTTTCGAGAGCTCCGCACTGCCATATGTGTCCTTGTTGACCTTTACCGTGACTTTGTGTGATTCAAAAAGCGTCTTGAAGGTATACTTTTTCCTGCTGGCGTAATCCTCCACCGTACCGTCATAGCCTTCCATGGTCATTCCGGAAGTCCTCGAAGGGAACGCATCCTCCGAGAGAAGAATATCACTCTCGCCATTTGCGCCCTTCTGCTCAATAGTGATCTTGGTCAGCTTGAGACAATCTGCAAAGGCATCAGCCTCAATAGCACTTACCTTGGCAGGTATGGTAATCTTCGTTAAAGCGACACATCCAGAGAATGCCTCCCGTTTGATTATCCCGCACGCCTTGGGAATAGTGATCGTGGTAAGCTTGGTACAACCCTTAAACATGCCGGCGGGTATCTGGTTCATATCATCATGCAGACTCACGCTGGACAGGGAAGAACATCCCTCGAACACGGATGACCCCCATGTGGTAACTTTCGCACCCAATTCAGCGTCCTTCTTAATCTCATTTAAGGAAATACACCCGCAAAATGCAGAGCTGCGGATTTCCTTCAGATTTTTACTCCATCCAATTACCCATAAGCTCTTGCAATTCTTAAACGCGGAATTTCCGAGCACCTCAACCGCACCCATTTCAAGGCTGCGCAGGCTGTCGCATGAATCAAAAGCATAATCCCCAATCTCCTTCACTGAAGCAGGGAATGACACGCTTGTCATTCTACAGCGTGCAAAGGCTTCCTCACCGATTGTCACCAGCTTGGACTTTGCGCCAAAAGTAATCTCCTTCAACTTGGAATTCTTGAAAGTCCCTTTTTCAATCTGTGTCACACCGTCAGGCAGCTTAAAGGAATCGATGGCAGATCCCTCAAAGGCTCCCTCGTCAATCCGCTCGATCTGATTATCCGCCGGTATGGTAATGCCCGTAATCTTTTCATTCTTGGTAAAAATTCCTGCGGGAATCCATTTCGTCTTGGACGGCAGCGTCACTGTCCCGCTCAAAGAGTCTAATGACACACCCTCCTTTAATCGCAGCTTCCCGTTATTCACCCCGACTACCACAAAGTAATCATTCTGGTCAATGATGGTTGGGTCATCAGCGTCACCCGAACCACGGGCATCACCGGCAAATGTCTGCACGCCGGCATCATCCGCCAGGTTCACGTCACTTGCCACCTCTGTTTCGTTCGCCGTTTTTGCATCGCTCGCCACGACGTTCCCTTCCACCACGTCCGCACCGTCTGTCAAACCGTCTGCATCGGTCACTTCCGCACTGCTGTCGCCCTGAATCTTATCACTGCCGTCTCCCACACTCCCAATGGCCGCGGAAGACATATCAGCCAGATTCCCCATAGCATAGACATCCATGGATAAGTTCCCCGAGGTGGCGACCATGGCCACGCTCAACATCAGTGCCAATATCCTTTTCCCTGTTCCTTTCAACTTAATCCCTCCCTAAATATATTTTGTTTATCAATATGTACGCCAATATACTATATATTGTATATTCTAGCATTACCCAGTCATAATTGCAACCGATGAAACACGGGAAAATTCTTAAGATTCTCTATATTTTTGCTTATTTTTCATGTATTTTCCAGTTTTGACCCCCTTGGCACAGCCACATACCAGTCATAAAACGGTACCAATTCGTAATCCTGCGCAAAAATCTCCCTGTCAACAAAGTAAATAATATAAATGCTGTCCTGGGAAATATTGTCATAATCAATGCGGGTGCGGATCAATAAATCCTTCGACATGAAGCTTGCCGGCGCAGGCGCCACGTCATACACCACGGACTCCAGATACTCCGAGGGCAATGTCTCCAAATACAGCAATAATCTTGGCCACTGGGCGCCCTTTTCCACTGTGATGGTATCGATTCCCGTCTGCTCACAGGTCTCCATGGCATATTCCACACATTCCCTGATTCCCGCCCCGAAGTATGCGTCCGCAAGCTCACGATACGCCGTGTAATAATCCCTTTGAAAACCCGTCAGGCACACCAAATACACAAGGGCGATCAACACAGCCCCCGCCTTGGCAAGAACAGTCTTTTTCTTTCCCAGAGTCTCCAACAGCCACCATATTCCGTAACCCTGGCAGAGCACCAAGGGAATATAAAGGGCATTGATCTGGTGGAGCACCGCCGTCACCAGCAGACACACCAACCCACCTCCAAAAAGCTGGATCATCAAGAACATCTCACCCCGATACTCCCGCTTCCACAAACCGACCACAACCCTGACAGATAAAACAGCGGCGCCAAACACGCTAAAGACGCGTCCAATATCATAAAACAGTCCCCAGGGCAGAAGCACATCCTGGGGCGCCCCGGTATTTTGATGCCACAAGAGGGAGAGAGCCGCGCGCAGGTTCGACCACATCCCACTCAAACCAAAGGCAATCTCCCCGCCACGGTACCCTCCCATAGCGGGAATCGTCATAAACGCAAGCCGGATCTCGGGAATCAACCCCGAATTCACCGCAATGAACAAAAGAAGAGGCACCGCCATCACAAATAAAAGACACGCTGACAACAGACTCCATTTGTCTATATACAATTTCTTGTGCCATAAGCCATAAAAGATCTGCAAAAGCAGCAGAAAAGGCACAACAGGCCAGATCACCGCATAGGAATAGAGTGACAGCCCATAGAAAAAAGCCGACAAAAGAAGAAATTTCCCTGGGTGTTCTCCCTTCTCACCCTCAATACCCCTCAGGAAAAAGTAGAGCCCAAACATCAGAAAACCGGGCGCCAGATTCGCGTCCAGCCCCCAGCGGGACATCATGATATGCCATGGACATACGGCCAAAAGAAAGCTTGTCCACAGGGCAGCCTTTTCTCCCAAAATGCGCCGCACGATTCCATAGACCGCCGCCAACGTGAATATCGCCACGACCGCCTGGGGAAGCCTGCTCAGAAAAGGTGTCACATGTCCGCCGTTTAGCGCGATGAGAGGCAGGGTCAGCCACACATAAAGGGCGCTGTGCCCGTCCCCCCAATCCGCCATGTAGACAGGCATCACATGCCCCGCGGAATCCATTCCCTCATGAAAGATGGCGTAAGCGTTCCACGCCACGAAGCTCTCGTCCTGGTGCTGTCCCGCGGGCATAGTGCCCAGGCAGGCAAGCCTCAGAACTGCCCCCAACAGCAAAATCACAGTCAATAAAACTTTATTTGACCATTTTCTCCCCATACCGATCCCTCCATGGGGTCTATGCTGTCTCCAGATATTCCAGATACTCGTCCTCGCTGACGAACAAAATATATCTGCCATCCACAAGCCCCATATAACCGTTTGCCGTAATATATCCCTTCATATTCAGTACCTCCTTCACAAATCATTTGCTTTGATCTGCTAGGAGCATACCAAATATTTAGTCCATTAAATCTACCTCAATAATTCCGACATCATTGTCAGAAGTTCTCTGGTCTTATCCAGTAAAAACTGTGCATCCTTCTCCAAAAGCCCCGTTTTTCTATATTTATATGTGAAATAAGGATTGCCATATGCCGTGAAGGACAACTCCTTCCCCGCCCGCTCTAACAATTCAGGAATTCCTGCAGGATTTACATTGGCGTCCGGCTTAAAGGTAAAAATAATCCGCTCATTTTTTCCCTTTATCTCCGTGAAAAACAGCTGATGCGCCGCCACACGAATCAACGCGATACACAATAAGTTGTCCACAGGCTGCGGGATCTCACCAAAGCGATCCAAAAGTTCATCCCGCATATCATCCCGCTCGCTTTCATTCTCAATGCCTGCAATTCGCTTGTAAATGTCCAGTTTCTGCACCTCGTTCACGATATAAGTCGGAGGGATAAACGCATCCACGTCCAAATCGATGACCGTGGCAAAAGAATCCGACTCCGCACCGGCGTCATTCCCCTTCAACCTTTGCACCGCCTCGTTTAACATCTTACAGTACAAATCATACCCCACAGCCTCCATATGCCCGTGCTGGCGCATACCCAACAGATTGCCCGCACCCCGGATCTCCAAATCCCGCATGGCAATCTTGAATCCGCTGCCTAAGTCCGTGAACTCCCGAATGGCCTCCAGACGCTTTTCCGCTACCTCCTTTAGCATCTTATCCCGCTTATACATCAGGAAGGCATAGGCCGTGCGGCTGGAACGTCCCACGCGTCCCCTGAGCTGATAGAGCTGCGCCAGCCCCATGTTGTCCGAATCGTGAATGATCATAGTGTTCACATTGGGAATATCCAGCCCTGTCTCAATAATGGTGGTGGACACCAACACGTCGATATCCCCCGCCACAAAATCATACATGATGCGCTCCAATTCCTGCTCTTTCATCTGCCCGTGGGCGAACGCCACCACCGCCTCCGGCACCAGCGCCGCAATCCGGGCGGTGATATCCGCAATATTATTCACACGGTTGTATACATAATACACCTGTCCATCCCTCGCCAGCTCCCTGGAGATCGCCTCGCGCACCATCTCCTCGTTGTACTCGCACACAAAGGTCTGGATGGGCTGTCTGTCGCCGGGCGCCTCCTCCAACACACTCATATCGCGAATACCGATCAGACTCATATGCAAAGTTCTGGGAATGGGAGTAGCCGTCAGCGTCAGCACATCCACATTCTCCTTTAGCTTCTTAATCTTTTCCTTGTGCGCCACCCCAAAACGCTGCTCCTCGTCCACGATCAACAGTCCCAAATCCTTGAACTGCACATCCGCAGACAACACGCGGTGAGTGCCGATCACAATATCCACCAGCCCCTTTTTTAAATCTGTCACTGTCTTTCTCTGCTCCGACGGAGAACGGAACCTGCTGAGCAGATCAATGCGCACGGGAAAATCTTTCATTCGCTGCACGAAGGTGTTATAGTGCTGTCCTGCCAAAATCGTGGTGGGTGCCAGATACACTACCTGTCTCCCCTCCTGCACCGCCTTGAACGCCGCGCGGATGGCAATCTCCGTCTTGCCATAACCCACATCCCCGCAAATCAGACGATCCATAATCTTGCGGCTCTCCATATCCGCCTTGGTGTCAGCGATCGCGGCAAGCTGGTCTTCCGTCTCCTCAAAGGGAAACATCTCCTCGAACTCCCGCTGCCACACGGTATCCTTGTCATATTGATACCCTTCAGACTGCTGCCTGACAGCGTAGAGCTCCACCAAATCCTTCGCTATCTCGTTAACCGCTGTGCGAACCTTGCTCTTGGTATGCTCCCACTCTTTGCTGCCCAATTTATTCAGTTTCGGCTTCTTGGCGTCAGCGGAAGCATACTTTTGGATCACGTCCAACCCGGTGGCAAGCACATAAAGATTGCCGCCATCCCGATACTCTATCTTGATGTAATCCTTGACCACATGCTCCATCTCCACCTTCTCGATACCCTTGTAGATACCGAGACCGTGGGATTCATGCACCACATAGTCCCCAACCTTCAACTCGTTGAAATCATTAATCTTCTGCCCCTGATAGACCTTACGCTTTTTCTTCTTTTTCTTCTCCGCGCCAAAGATATCCGTCTCCGAAAGCACCACAAACTTTAACAGCGGGTATTCAAACCCTCTCTTCACATAGCCATAGCAGGTCACAATCTCGCCCGCCTGCACCTCCCGCATGGGATCCTCAGTGTAGACTGCGGTCAACTCCTGATCCCGCAAATCCTCGGCCAGGCGCTTCGCCCGGGTGCGGGAACCGGACAAAAGCAGCACTCGATATCCCTTCTTGCGATATTGCTTTAAATCCTTTACCAATGCCTCGAAACTGTTATTATATGGCGCTATATTTCTGACAGAAATGTCATATTTAATATCCGGCTTGAAAAACCCATATTGCCCTTCCAGAGTGGACATGGTAAAGGCCACACCCTTCTGCAGTCTCACCGCCACCTGCTCCCCGCTGTAGAGAATGTCCATCTGCCCGGGCAGGATATATCCCTTGAGCGCACGCTGCTCCATACTCTCCCTGAATTCCAACTCCACTGCGTCCGCCTGTTCCTTCACCCGGGCCGGCTCGTCAATAAAAAACACCGGTGTCGCGCCCATCTGCCACAAAAGCTCCGGCAGCGTGACTGTCTCCTCATAAAAATAATGAATATAACTCTCCAGATTCACCTTGTTCTGGAACTCCAAAAGCTGCTCTCTCAGCTCCTTCACCTGGACGGCAATCCGGTGGGCCTCCTCCGGTTTGTGGAGGTTTCTGAAATATTGCTCTCTTTCTTCCGCTTCCCGCTCAAGCTTCTCAATCCCTGCTCTCATGCGATCCTCTGTCATGACAAACTCCGTGACAGGGTATATCTCGATACTTTCCAGCTTCTCAATCGAGCGCTGGCTTAAAATATCAAAGCTTCGGATGGAATCCACCTCGTCTCCCCACAGTTCGATACGACAGGGATTCTCCTCCGTCAGATCATATACGTCCACAATACCGCCCCGAATAGAGAACTGTCCCGGACTCTCCACCTGATAGCATTTCTCATAACCCATGGCAACCAGACGATCCGCCAGCTCCCCCTCGTCCAGACTCCCGCCACGGTGTACCCGGATCACATCCTTCTCCCCGTCCCAAAGCACTTGGGGTGTCATCAAGGCCGCATAGGTGGTAATGACGGTCAAAGGCTTACGCTCCATCAGGCGGCGAAGCGTCCTGATGCGCTCCCCCGTCAACTGATTGCCGTGGATATCCGCCTGGAAAAATATCAAATCCTTTGCAGGATATAAAGTGACATTTTTGTCATAAAATTTGTATTCCTCAAACAGCTCCTTTGCTTTCAAATCACTATAAGTAACGATGACCTTGCATCGAAGGCCATCGCTCAACCCGTATATCATATGAAGCTTTTGTGATTCCACACATCCCGAGAGCGCCACCACATTCCCTTTGGCTTTCTTATTCGCGCGCCCTTTTGCCTCTTTCAATTGCTTTTGAATCGTTTCCCGCATGGAGCCATATTCTGCCAGCTCTCTCAGGGGCGCAAGCAAAGCCTGCATAGTCGTCCCTCCTCAATCCTCTTGATGTCCCTTTACCTTAGTATTGTATTGATTCATGGCCGCGTCCGCTTCCCCCGCCACCATCATGCGAATTGCCTCCACAGCATGCAGCGCAGCCTCGTCCATCATCTTCCGCTCCGGACCGGAGAAATGCCCCAACACATAATCCGCCAGATCCCAGCCCTTTGGCTTCTCGCCCACTCCCATCTTCACGCGCATGAAATCCCCATGCCCCAGATGAGAAATAATATTCTTCAATCCATTATGCCCGCCGGCGCTGCCTTTCTTGCGCACGCGGATCTGTCCCACGTCCAGACTGATATCGTCGGAGATGACGATCAACTCCGAACTCTCATCCACCTTGTAATAATCAATCAGCTCGCGCACGCTCTCCCCGCTCAGGTTCATAAAGGTCTGCGGCTTTGCCAGAACGCACTTCTGTCCTCCCACATAGCCTTTGCCGATGATGGCCTTGTGCTTTTTTTCCAGAACAGAGAACCCTTCTTCCTCCGCTAATTTGTCTATGACATCAAAACCGATATTATGACGCGTATTTTGATATTCTTTGCCAGGGTTGCCTAAGCCGACAATGATATACATGGTGTGAAATCCTTTCCAGTAAATGTTATGGTGGGTAATTGCATAACTGTTACTCAATGTGATGTGACGCGATTGGTTTAACATAATGAGCGAGAGGATTTGGGGATTGCCTCTCGCTTTATTTTTAGTTTGCAATTTTAAAAAATACTTTGTGGGGCGGCATATGCGGCGCTTTAGAGGTTCATACGCCCCATAATATTAAGCGTCTGGTCTGCAAGGGCAATAAGCTTGTCCAATTTGCCTTTGATGGCGCTGATGTTGTCCAGGTGTCCTTTCGCTACATTATTGGCAATTGTGCTGGATTCTATCATATTCCGCAAATTGTTTTCCACGTCTGAGAGTTTCTCCGATATCTCCTTTGCCGACTGTCCGCTGTCATTGGATAATTTTCCCATTTCCGCGGCTACCACCGCAAACCCCTTGCCGGCCTCGCCGCTGCGGGCAGCTTCAATGGAAGCATTTAAACCCAAAATATTGGATTTGGAAGCATTTCTCCTGATTTCCTGAACAACCTCCGTAGCCTCCCCCACCGTGTTTTCAACGGTGTCTGCCTTAGTTCCCATATCGTCCAATTTATCCGAGATGTCCGTAATACCATCGATGATATCGGAAATAGAATCTCTGATGTCCACGACAGAAGACTTAAAATCCTGTGTCATGGAAATCACCTGTTCCTTGCTCTCCACGCAAAAACTGTACACGGCGCATCCCACCACATGACCGCCGTCCTTGATCGGTACCAATATGCCCTCAAACGCTGCTCCCATTACTTCCTTAGGCAGACGGTTGTACCTCTTCCCGCCTGTCCGGATCACTTCCTCAAAGGCTCCTGTAGGATCCTCAAAATGAGAACCCACGGGACACATTGGGCGCTCCCCCTCGGGGATCGCAAAGCCCATCACCGTACCTTCTGTATCCAATACCGTGATATACGAATTCTCATTTACCATGTTTCTTACAATCGGCAATACATCCACAAATTTCTGTAGTACAGCATTCATCATAAACAGTCCTCCAATCGGTATATTGGGAATTTTTGAGTGTCGCGCTACTGTGTACCTTTCATCTATATGGTCTTAAAACATTATACCATAACTTCCATAAAATGGCTATATCAAAATACAGCCATACCCATATGGCACGGCTGTATTTTGATGACTTCATATTCTCTCTCACAACTACAAAACTGCTGACTCATCCGGCTCGTCCAAAGCCTTCTCGTAAGCCTCCAGAATGATATTCTGGATATGCTCTCTGGTAGATGAGTTAATCGGATGTGCTATATCCCTGTATTCCCCGTCTGCTGTCTTCTTGCTTGGCATAGCGATGAACATGCCCTTTTCGCCTTCGATAACCTTGATGTCGTGCACCACGAACTCATCATCCATGGTGATGGATACCACCGCTCTCATCTTACCCTCCTTTGTAATTTTGCGAACACGTACATCCGTAATCTGCATACGTTTCCCCTTTCTTCAGCCACGCCCATGGTTACATCATCTCTTATAACACATATCTCTCATTGTGCTCCACCACAATTTTGATCTCGCCCTCACCCACAAAACGGGAGTTGGCACGAATGGTATCACGGCTTTCCACGATGCAGTTTTCAATGTAAGTATTATCACCGATATACACATCATTCAGAATTATTGAATTTTTAATCACACAGTTATTGCCGATGTAGCTCTTTTTAAAAATAACAGAATTCTCCACAACTCCATTGACAATACAACCGCTGGATATCAGGCTGTTCTTAATTTGTGCACCCACATTGTATTTGGCGGGCGGTAAATCGTCCACCTTGGAATAAATATCAGGATACTGCTTGAAAAAATAATCTCTCACCTCTGCTTTGAGGAAATCCATGTTGGTGCCGTAATAGTCCTCGACAGAAGCGATATTCCTCCAATATTCTTTTAAATTATAGCCATAAATACGTTTCATATCCTTGTGACGAATCAGGATATCTCTCACGAAATCGTAGCGCTCCTCCTCTGCGCACTTCTCAATCATATCAATGAGCAGGCGCCGCCTAATTACATAGATGCCGCACGAAACCGTGTTTGTCTTGGCCTGCAGGGGCTTTTCCTCAAATTCCTCGATACGGCCTTCCTCATTCATTCGTATCGTTCCGAAACGTTCCGTGTTGGTGCCGGGTTCCATATCATGACAGACAACAGTGATATCCGCCTTTTTGTCGATATGATATTCCAACACCTTGTTGAAATCCAACTTATACACCCCGTCACCGGAGGCAATCACCACATAGGGTTCGTGGCTGTCCTTCAGGAAATTCAAGTTCTGGCTGATCGCATCCGCAGTGCCCCGATACCAGCTGGCATTGTTCGCTGTCACAGTGGGGGTAAACACATACAATCCACCCTGCTTACGACCAAAATCCCACCATTTGGAGGAATTGAGATGCTCATTTAAACTTCTGGCATTGTATTGGGTGAACACTGCAACCTTCTGAATATGAGAATTGGACATATTGCTCAGGGTAAAATCAATGCTCCTGTAACTGCCCGCGATAGGCATTGCACAGACAGCGCGTTTCTGGGAAAGCTCCTTCATCCTGTGATTGTTACCACCCGCTAAAATAATTCCTATTGCTCTCACTGCTGTTCACCTGCCTTAATCAATGTTTTTCCACTTGCGAGATGTGAACCCTCGTAATCTGAAATTACTGTGACACCAGATATCACAGAATTCTTACCCACGGTGACACCGTCCGGAATCACGCTCCTCTCTCCCACAGTCACAATACCGTGATTGTAGATATGGGGCGCCGTCTCATTCTCTGCCTCCTCTCCGACACCAAGCTTGACGTTATCTCCAATGGATACATTTTCAGCCACAATCGCTTTGTTGAGCTCGCAATTCTCACCGATAATTGTCTCATTCATGATAATGGAATCCCTCACCACCGTGCCTTTGCCAATCACCACACCGCGGCCAATGACACAGTTGTGAACCTCACCATACACATCGGTGCCCTCTCCCACGATACTGCGCTCAATCACACTGTCCTCCGAGAAATATTGGGGAGGTTGAATCTCACTCTTGGTGTAAATCTTCCAATACTCCTCATAGAGATTGAACACGGGCACAATATCGATCAATTCCATATTGGCCTCCCAATAGGAATTCAGGGTTCCCACATCCTTCCAATAACCGTTAAATTCATAGGCATACAGCGGTGAGCCATGTTCGTGACAATAGGGAATCACATGTTTTCCAAAATCCAACGCAGGCTGATCCGCCATGGCGATCAGCGCGTCTCTTAAGGTTTTCCAATTAAAAATATAGATGCCCATGCTCGCCAGATTGCTTCTGGGATGCTCCGGCTTCTCCTCAAACTCTGTAATCCGCTTGTTTTCATCCGCGATCATGATGCCAAAGCGGCTCGCCTCCTCCATGGGGACGGGCATGACCGCGATCGTCACCTCCGCGCCGTTCTGCTTGTGAAAATTAAGCATCACCTCATAATCCATTTTATAAATATGGTCACCTGACAAGATCAACACATATTCGGGATGAAAACTCTCCATGTACTCAAGATTCTGATAAATCGCATTGGCAGTACCTGTATACCACTCACTGTTGGAGCTTTTCTCGTAGGGAGGCAGCACAGCCACCCCTCCGATATTGCGGTCCAAATCCCACGGAATACCAATGCCTATATGTGTATTTAACCGAAGCGGCTGATACTGGGTCAGAACCCCGACCGTATCCACGCCGGAATTAATACAATTGGAAAGAGGAAAATCAATTATGCGATATTTCCCTCCAAACGCCACAGCAGGTTTTGCTACCTTGGAGGTCAGAACACCCAGACGGCTCCCCTGCCCGCCAGCCAACAACATGGCTATCATCTCTTTTTTAATCATGTCTTCACCCCTTCTGCCTTTTACTGTCGCCAAAGCCATTCGGCCGCTTTCCGTCTTAAATATGGACACATTATACCATACTTTCCCATTTTAGTGAATATAAATCACCAAAAAAATTCTGTTTTTTTCATTTTTTATAGATAAATTTCACAATATTTATCCCTTGAATAAATATTTGTTTTTTTGCACCTTACTGTATATAATATAATGT
>CAMWLG010000068.1 GCA_947175035.1 uncultured Lachnospiraceae bacterium
GATTTATTACACCACAGATAAGACTGAGCCTACGAAAGAGAGCGAGCTTTATAAAGAGCCGATTCTCGTAACAGAGGCGATGACAATCAAGGCGATTGCGGTGAAGGAAGGCTGCAAGGACAGTGCGGTAGTAGCCTTTGAGTATACTTTGGCTGATTCGGCTATGGAGCAGGCTAAGGCACCCAAGGCGACCCCCGGTGCGGATACGGTATCTACACGAGTGGCGAAGGGGACTGAGGTTAGATTGAGCAGTGTCACCACGGACGCGAAGATTTATTACACCACGGACGGAACGATTCCGACCAAAGCAAGCACATTGTACGAGAAAGCGATTGTTATTGAGAAGGATACCGTTATTAAGGCAATCGCGGTGAAGGAAGGATTTACAGACAGTGCAGTGGCAACCTTTACCTACAAGGTGCTTCCGGATGATGTGGACTACGGGGATATTACACCGGAGGATATTGAGGAACTGTTGGAGAAGTATGAAGCCAGCACCGACACAAACAAGACGCTGATTCCTGACGGTCTTTGGATTGCCGGACTCTCAAGCGATGGTTATATTTACACCGGTTCTTCCATCAGACCCGAGGTGAGGGTTTACAACAAGAATATCATGCTGAGGGAGAAGGCGGATTATACCATCTCCTACAAGAACAACCTGAAAGCAAATGCGGATGTGGATGTCAATGCGGATCAGAAGACTTTGACCCGTGCGAAGGCTCCCATGGTGACCGTGACCGGAAAGGGCAATTACGGCGGCAAGGAAGTGGCGGCATTCAAGATATTGCCGATTGATATCAGCGATGACGAAGCCTTTGAAGCGGATGAGATGTCTTTTGATACCGTAAATAAGGCAAAGAAGCAGGTTCCGGTTCTTTATTGGAACGGCAAGAGCTTGAAGAAAAAGACAGATTATGTGGTTGCCGGCTACTATAAGCAAAAAGATATCACGGATACGGTTGGCACACTTGTTGAGTCCATCACAGAGGATGGCGATTATCTCGTCGAGTTGGAAGGTAAGGGGAATTTCACAGGAAAACTCAAGGTAGAGTGGCATGTGGATTCCAGCCGCAAGCTGATCAGCAGTGCGACGGTGAAAAAGATTCCTGATCAGGAATATACCCGTGGCGGGGCGGCACCTTTGCCTGAAGTATCGTTCAAAGGGACAGATCTTATACTAGGTTCTAATTATACTGTAAGTTACAGCAATAACGAGCAGCCTGGCGTTGCTTATGTGATTATCACGGGAATTGGTGATTACACAGGAACAAAGCGTGTTGCCTTCAAGGTGCTCGGGACTCCTTTGAAGGGCGCAGAAGTGACAGGGATTGAAGACAGGGTTTACGATGGCGACGAGCAGGAGATGGATATTGATGTGCTCCTAAATGGCGAAAAATTGATAGAGGGTGACGATTACACGGTTACTTACAGCAGCAATGTCAAGGTAGGCAAGGCGGTTGTCACCATCACAGGTATCAACGCTTATTCCGGAGTCATCAAGAAGAACTTCCGTATCAAGGCATACAATGTGGCGGATGAGCTGATTAAAGGCACAAGTGACATCAAGGCTAAGTATATGAAGGGCGGTGCTAAGCCTGAGCTGCATCTGACATTTGAAGGCATGACTCTCCGTGAGGGAGTGGATTATTCTGTCACATACCAGAACAATAAGGTATATCCCGCTTCTGCTGCGAAGCAGCCCAAGCTTGTAATCAAGGGCAAGGGGAACTTCACAGGAACGAAGACGGTGGATTTCACGATTGAGGCGAAAACGCTGGAGGATGTGATTTGTGTTGTGCCGGATGTTGCCAAGAACAGTGCCGGAAAATATATCAGCAAGCCCGTGTTGACGGACGTGGATGGCAAAAAGCTTGCAGTAAACAAGGATTATGAGGTTGTTTCCTATAAGGCGAAGGATGCAGAGCTTTCCGCGTCGGGAGCAGGGCTGGAAGTAGGAGATGTGATCACCGTTGAGTTGAAGGGTAAGGGTGCTTATGCAGGGCAAAGCGAAGCAGAAGCTGCTTATACAGTTACTTATAAAGTGACTGAAGCTGGTTTCAGCAAGGCTAATATTACGATCGCACCAAAACCCTACACAGGAAAGGCTGTTACCTTGACAAAGGGTGATATCACAGTGAAGGTTGGCGGTGTGGAGTTAAAGGAAGAAGATTACGAGATTCTTCCCGGAAGCTATATCAACAATGTGAAAAAGGGTACGGCTCAGGTAACTTTGGTTGGACAGAACGGATATGGCGGAGCCAAGACCGTGAAGTTCAAGATTGGAGCCCATAAGTTTGAATGGGTTTGGAGATTGTTCTCAAAGTAAACATATGAGATATGAAATTGTATAACATATGTGATCATATGAAGTAACATAGCAAAAAGGCGCATTTCTTATGCGCCTTTTTGTGTGGAGGCAATGAGGAGCGTAAGTGACAATACAAAAAATATACTTGACTTGCAAGGCACTCTTCGGTATTATGAGCTGAGATTAGGATGTGCGGATAGAAGCGGATTTTTTGGATGGGATGTATCTTTTGGATCGGACGGAGGCGGACGGATTGGAGCAGGAGAGAATCAGGAAATTGCTCGAGGGGGTTCAGACGGGGCGGGTTGACGTGGAGGAAGCGGTGCTGAAACTGCGGGAGGCTCCTTATGTGGACTTGGGATTTGCAAAGCTGGATACGCATAGGAAGCTTCGACAGGGGGTGTCGGAGGTGATCTATGGAGCGGGCAAGACTGGCGAGCAGATTCTGGAGATTGCACAGAAATTGTTGGAGACTGGGGAAAAGACCGTTCTGATTACAAGGATGACCGGGGAGAAGGCGGATTATGTGACGAAGGCGCTGGGAGAGCGGATTGCCGTTTACGAGCCGCTCTCGGGAACTTGTATCGTGGGGTATGGAGCCAATTTCGGCGGACTTTCGGCACTTTTGTCCATGCTGAATTCCTGTGCCAGCGGGGTGAGTGTGGTCAATATCGACAATGGTTTTGGTGCGGGGTATCAGGCCAGTCTGATCAATCATATTTAAAATTGTGGCGGAGGGTTGGATGTGAGGATTTTGTATTTGGATTGCGGCATGGGGGCGGCAGGGGATATGCTGATGGGAGCGTTGGCTTCCCTGCTCTCAGAGGAGGAACAGCGGGATTTTGTGGAGGATCTGAATCGGATTGGGATTCCGCATGTTCAAGTGACCATGCAGGATGATAAGAAGTGTGGCGTGACAGGGAAGCATGTGCGAGTCATGGTGGATGGCGTGGAAGAGGGCGCGGGTCATGAGCATGACAATGGACATAGTCATGAAAATGCTCACAGCCATGCCCATGCTTCCATGCGTGATATAGAAGAGATTATCAGCGGGTTGGCGGTTTCGGACAGGGTGAAGGCGGATGTGCGGGCGGTATATCAGCTGATAGCGGAGGCGGAGAGTCTTGTGCATGGAGAGCCGGTTTCGGAGATTCATTTCCACGAGGTGGGAATGATGGATGCCATAGCGGATATCACGGGCTGTGCCATGCTGATGGAGAGAATTCATGTGGAAAAGGTCGTCTCGTCCGTGGTCAATGTGGGATTCGGGCACGTGAGGTGTGCCCACGGCATTTTGCCTGTTCCAGCACCGGCCACAGCGAATCTGTTAAAGGGCATTCCCTGTTGTGCTGGGATTGTGGAAGGGGAACTGTGCACACCTACCGGGGCGGCGCTGCTTCGCCATTATTGCAGCAGCTTTGGCAATATGCCGGTGATGACGGTAGAGTGTGTCGGGTATGGAACCGGCAATAAGGATTTCGAGGTGGCCAACATGGTGCGGGCCATGTTGGGAGAGACGGCAGACGGGCAGGACAGGATTGTGGAGCTGCAATGCAATATGGATGACGTGACGGCGGAGGAGCTGGGCTATGCCATGGAGCTTTTGCGGGAAAGAGGGGCAAAGGATGTTTTTGCCACGGCGGTCACTATGAAGAAGGGACGCCCTGGGACATTGCTCACCGCCCTTTGCACGGAGGCTGACAAGGAGGAGATGGCAGGGTTGATCTTCCGGCATACACCCACGATCGGCATCCGGGAGTCCATGAAAGAAAGAATGGTTTTAGAAAGACGTCAGGAGACGGTGCATACCTCGCTAGGAGATGTTTGTGTTAAGGTGGCCGAGGGGTATGGAGTGTGCAAGCGCAAGGCGGAGTATGAGGATCTCAGGGAGATTGCCGAGAACACAGGGCTCTCTATCAGGGAAATTAAGGAGCAGATATCATATTGAGGGAGTGCAGGTAACCGTGGGAAGCGCAATAGGTACAGGAAACAGAAAAATAACATCTGGTATTTTAAATGAAAAATATAACTTGCTCTGTCAGATTCTTAGCGACTATGGGCAGGCTGCCATTGCCTTTTCCGGAGGGGTGGATTCCACGCTGTTGTTGAAGGCGGCGAGGGATGCCTTGGGGGATCGGGCGATTGCCGAGTTGGGGATTGTCAGCCCTTTGCGGGAGGCGGGGCTGAATAAAGCACAGATCCGTGAATTGTCCAGGGATATGGGACTTTCGGCCTGGGATAAGCCTGCCTATGCGTGTCTCGCCACCAGAATTCCTTATGGGGAAGAAATCACGGCGGAGAAGTTGTTCATGGTGGAGCAGGCGGAGGAGTTTCTGGGCAGTGTGGGATTTCGGCAAAGACGGGTGCGGGTTCACGGGAAGAGTGCGAGGATTGAGCTTTTGCCGGAGGATTTTGCCCGAATTGTAGAGAATGGATTGAGGGAACGGGTCGTGGCGAAGTTCGGGGAAATCGGCTTTGCCTATGTGGCTCTGGACTTGAAGGGGTATCGTACTGGAAGCATGAATATAGGGTTAAAACAGGATTTAACACAGGAAAATTGAGGCGTAGACGCAAAAGATGTGATGCAACTATAAAAATCAAATAATAAGTTAGGAGGATGTGTTTATGGTTTACAGGGATTTTCAGGGAATCAAATTATCGGGGCTCGGGCTTGGCATGATGAGGCTGCCCGTGGTGAACGGTGACGACGCGGTGGTGGATGAGGCGGCTGCGGGGGAAATGATCGATTACGCCTATCAAAACGGAGTGAATTATTTTGACACCGCATGGGGGTATCACAACGGCAATTCGGAGCTGACGGCGGGAAAATATCTGTCAAAGTATCCCAGGGAGAGCTTTTACCTTGCCACGAAGTTTCCGGGCTATGACAATTCCAACATGGGCAAGGTGGAGGAGATTTTCGAGAAACAGTTAGAGAAGTGCCAGACCCCCTATTTTGATTTCTACTTATTCCATAATGTATACGAGGGGAATGTGGACGATTATCTTGATCCGAAGTTTGGGATTTTGGATTATCTGTTGAAGCAGAAGGAAAACGGGAGAATCAAGCATCTGGGATTTTCCGCCCATGGCTCTGTGGAGGTGATTCAGCGTTTTCTGGATGCATATGGGGAACATATGGAGTTCTGTCAGCTGCAGGTCAACTATATGGATTGGCATTTTCAGGGTGCGAAGGAGAAGGTGGAGCTGATTCAGAAGGCGGGGATTCCTATCTGGATCATGGAGCCCTTGCGCGGCGGAAAGCTGGCAAGTGCGCCGGAAGAGATGGCGGCGCAGCTTCGCAAAATGAGACCGGAGGAGCAGATTCCCGCGTGGGCGTTTCGCTTCCTACAGGCGATTCCCGGGGTGACCATGGTGCTCTCCGGCATGTCCAACATGGAGCAATTAAAGGAAAACATTGAGATATGGAAGGAGGATAAGCCGTTAAGTGAGGCGGAATCCAAGGAGTTGATTCGTCTGATTGACGAGGAGGTACGCAAGGGTGGTCTTCCCTGCACTGCCTGTCACTATTGTACCAGCCATTGCCCTCAGGGCTTGCAGATTCCGGAGCTGATTGCCTTATATAATGAACACAAGATCTCGGGCGGAGGTTTTCTGGCGCCCATGGCGGTGGCGAGCATGGCAGAGGAGAAAAGACCCGCGAAATGTGTTGGCTGCCGCAGCTGTGAGCAGGTTTGTCCCCAGCAGATTAAGATTTCCGAGGCGATGCGCGATTTTTCGGGAATGATTGGGATGTAAGCGCGTGTTGGAAAGTGATTGTTAAAAAATAAACTATCCTTGTTATGAGCGGACGGATATGGTATACTTAGTATACTCTAGCTCAAAATTATCAAGATAGGGAGAACGCAAGATGAAGAAGACGAAAAGTATTAAAGGGACTTTGGTGGGAATGGGATTGATTCCCGCGGTTTTAACGGCTTTGATTATGGGCTTTATCTCAGTAAAATCTATCTCTGAAGGTATGGAGGCACAAGCGTTAAACGGATTGAGATACACCTGTATCGCTGTAGAGGCAGGTTATGATGCTTGGAGCGAAGGAGATTATTATCTGGCGGAGGACGGCTCTCTGATGAAGGGGGACGTGAACCTGAGTCAGGATGAGACCATCATAGACAGTTGGACAGCCGGCGAGGATGTGGATGTCACATTGTTCTATGGAGATACGCGAATGGCAACGTCTCTGCGGGATGCCACCACAGGAGAGCGTATCATTGGAACAAAGGCGGGTGAAACCGTTATCCAGGAAGTTCTGGTGGGCGGCAAGAGATATGAGTCCACGGACGTGGTGATCAACAATCAACCGTATTATGCGTACTATATGCCCTTGCATAATAGCGACGGAAGTATTGTGGGAATGATTTTTGCCGGACAACCCAGTGCGGATGTTAATGCATTTATCACTTCTCGCGTGGCTATCGTGGCGGTGATTGCAGTTGTCTTGGCAATAATTTTCGCAGTGGTTTGTCTGCTGATGGCATTACAGATTGCCGGGGCTGTTACCGAGGCCAACAATGCTATGGTGGAGCTGGCAAAGGGTAATTTGACTTATCAGGTAAAAGATGTGGTATTAAGGCGCAGGGACGAGATTGGCGCTATGGGACACTCTCTTGAGGCTACGATTAATAAGTTGAAAGAGATTATTGGAAATATTCAGGCATCTGCAAAGAGTGTGTTGGACTCTGGCGACAATCTGGAAGAGTTGGCCACACAGACCAGCCAGAATGCGGATGATATCAGTTCTGCTGTGGATGACGTCTCTAAGGGCGCTGTCTCCCAGGCGGAGGATATTGAGACTGCTACCGGCAATGTGGCGGATATGGGTGAGTTGATAGAGCGTATTGTGGCGAATATTGCGGGTCTGAACGAGATTTCCGCTTCCATGAAGCAGGCGGGAGACGCGTCCGCAAACAATATGAGAGAGTTGAGCGAGTCCAACGACCTGACAGCCGAGGCGATTCGTATGGTTTCAGAGAATGTGGAGGCCACAGACGCATCTGTTCGCCGTATTGGTGAGGCGGTTGAGATGATCTCCAGTATTGCGACCCAGACAAACCTTTTGTCCTTGAATGCTTCCATCGAGGCGGCGAGAGCAGGTGAGGCAGGAAGAGGCTTTGCGGTGGTTGCTTCCGAGATTTCCAAGTTGGCGGACGAATCCAATAATTCCGCAAAACAGATTTCGGATATTATCCAGACACTTTCCGACAATTCACGCACTTCCATGGAGATGATGGAGAATGCCAAGACGAGGTTGGCGGAGCAGCAGGATACGCTGTCTGAGACCATGAAGAACTTCGACAAGGTGAGTGATGGAATCATTACTTCCAGACAAGATACTGATCAGATCAATGGACAGGCTAAGCAGTGTGATGTTGCGAGAAGCAAGGTTGTGGATATCATCCAGAATCTGTCCGCTATCTCAGAGGAGAATGCTGCTTCCACAGAGGAAACCAACGCTTCCATGCAGGAGCTTACCGCTACGATCAATCTGATGGCACAGGATGCTGTCAAGCTGAAGGAGCTGGCTGTGGCGTTGGAGGATGCAACAAGATTCTTTAATCTGTAATACATTAGATGGATAAAGGCAATACATAAATATAAGAGAGCGTTTGAGGAATGTATTCAGACGCTCTTTTCATTAGTTTTGGAGATTTCTATGAAGATGATGCAGAAGGCGAATGAAAGAATGAAAAATTTAGAGGAGCTGCGCTGTCTGGCAATGATGATGGTGGTTGCGCTGCACTTTCTAGGGAAGGGAGAGCTCTTGGGGGATGTGACAGCGGAATCCATGGAGATAGTGGGGATTGCCGCATGGGTCTTGGAGGCGTTCTGTATTGTTGCCGTGAATGTTTATATGCTGATCAGCGGGTATTTTCTGTCGGAGTCATCTTTTAAATTGAGTCGCCTGCTCAAATTATATCTACAGATATGGATGTATTCCGTGGGGGTGGGAGCGTTTGCTGTCTTTATGGGGATTGTGCCGGCTGACGAGGTGAATACACACTATTTTTTGAGTTTGTTGTTCCCGGTATCCATGGGACATTATTGGTTCATGACGGCATATATTTTTCTCTATCTATTATTACCCATTGTGGGAATGGCCTTAAAATCAATGACAAAGGGGCAGTTAAAACTTGTTTTAATTATGTTGTTGTTGGCTTTTTGTGTGTTGAAGTCCGTGATGCCGTTTCGTATGGAGGAGGACGGACAAGGCTATGACATGCTTTGGTATTTGTGTGTGTTCCTGGTGGCGGCATATATCAGGAGATTTGGTATTGGATTTTTGCAGAAGAAATGGCATTGTATCTGCCTGTATCTTGGCGGTGTCGGGCTGGTGTTGGCAGAGCTTTTCGTATTGAGGGCGGTTTATCTGCAGAGCGGGAGTCTGGGTTTGATTCTCAAGATCAGCACGGAATACAATCATTTGTCTGTGCTTCTGGCTGCGGTGGGATTGTTTGGGTGGTTTCTTCATGGAAAGGGCGAGGGGATTCTCGGACATGCTGCAACATGGGCGGCGCCCTATGTGCTGGGGGTGTATCTGCTCCATGAAAATATTGGTCTGCGCTATGGGTGGCAGGGGTTGTTTGGTGCGGAAAGTATCGGGAATGTGCCACAATTGTTGCTTGGAACTGTGGCGGCGGTGCTCTGCGTGTTTATAACAGGTGTTATTGTTGAGCTGGCACGCAACTTTATTGTGCGGGGAGTCGGTGCGCTGCTGATGCATTTTCAGCCATGGCAGAAGCTGATGGAGAGATTGGGGCAGGCGGACCGGTTGTTTGCAAAGAAGGGGGAATCAGCAAGCTTATGAGCAGAAAGCCTTTGGAAAAGTTGTGGTGGGAACCGCTTTTGGTGGTGTTTCTTTTTTGGTATCCATTGCGGCATATCAATTGGGGCGTGGATTTCTGGGACACAGGGTACAATTATGCCAATTTTACCTATATGGGGCTGGAGCATATGGATTCCATGTGGTTGTTCTCCACTTATCTGGCAAATTCTGTAGGACATCTTTTGACCATGCTGCCGGGAGCAAACGGGTTGGCAGGGATGAATCTTTATACAGGGTGTACGGTCAGCGTGTTGGCGATTGCAGGGTATTATTTTTGTACGAGAAAATTGGGGATTTCGAGAGGAATTGCCTTTGTGGGGGAGGTTGTGGCAATCAGCCTGTGTTGGTGCCCGACGGCGTTGCTCTACAATTATTTGACTTATATCTTGTTTCTTGGCTGTGTGATCTTGTTATATCTAGGTTTAACCGAGGATAAAATGTGGTTTCTCTTTGCGGCGGGCGTTTGTCTGGGAAGCAATGTATTGGTGCGTTTTTCTAATCTTCCAGAGGCGGCCATGATCGTGGCGGTGTGGGCGTGGGATTTTATTCTGGGATTGGAGAAGAAGAAGGTTCATGTGAAAGTCTTGCAGGGGCATCACAGGGAAGGAAAGGACAAGGCGGGGAGTGTCTGGCCGCAGGTTGCCGGGAAGATGGCGCAGCATACCCTGTGGTGTCTGGGGGGATATCTGGCGGCATTAGCGGTGTTGTTTGGCTATATCCATATTCGATATGGCATGGATGCTTATGTGGCAGGGATTGGACGGCTTTTTGCCATGACGGACAATGCCACGGATTACAAGGCTTCGTCCATGCTGATGGGATTGATTGGCGCGTATGTGGAGAATTTGTACTGGGCTGTGCGAATCGGCGCAATTATTCTTGCGGGTATGGTAGGATTGGCAATCTATGGAAGTGTAAAAGAATGGAGTAAAGTGAAGTCAAAGAGCTGGCGCATAGTGTGTCTTGTGTGCTGCGGCGTTGCGGCAGTGGTGTTGGCATGGCTGTATTTACGGGGGCTGCTACCCTTTGCTGGTTATTCAATGTATTCGCTATTGAGAATAGGTATACTTTTTTTACTATTGATGCTGGTATTTGTAATGACTGGATTGTTGGGAGAAAGGACAATTCTTGGGATGTCCCTGGGGCAGGTGCTCTGGTGCGGTGTGGCAGTGTTGATGCTGGTATGGCTTTACTTACGGGGATTTTGCTCTTTTGAGTTCTATACCTATGGCGCAATTCTCAGGCCGGGGATACTCTTTTTGATGCTGACAATGTTGATTGGCGCGGTTCGGATCTTTCATCCTGCAAGCTCCAAGGAGGAAAAATTGATCAGCGGCATGGTGATATTGGTGGTGCTGCTGACCTCCATCGGGAGCAACAACGGAGTTTATCCCAGCTTGAATAACTTGTTCGTGGCAGGACCTTATACACTGTGGCAGTGTTGGCGGTTTGCGAGATATGTCAAGGATTGGCGGTTGGTGAGTTCTTTCCCGTCAAAGGCTGTGGCGGCTGCATTTCTCGTGATGTTTATGTTTCAAAGCATGGTGTTTGGCGTTTGCTTTATGTTTGCGGAAGCAACAGGTGCCAGAGATATAACAACTGTTATTAAAAATAATGAGGTATTACAGGGAATTAAGATGAGTCCGGAGAGAGCCCGATGGTTGGGGGAGATCAGTGTGTATGTGGACGAGAATCAATTGCAGGGCAGAGAAGTGATATTGTTTGGACAGATTCCGGCGATGTCTTACTATTTGCAAATGCCCTCCGCCTTTAATCCATGGAGTGATTTGCGCTCTTATAGTTATGAGGCAATGGAAGCCGATTTGGACAAGCTGGCTGCCGGGATAGAGACTGGCGGGGAATGTCCGGTGATTCTCATGGATCAAGAATATGCGAGGCAGTATGAGACATATCTGCAAGGCGGGGAGGGCCTGCTTCGGGAACAAGGGGTAGGAGAGAAACGCATTGAGTGGATTGTGAGCACCAAGGACAAATACATGCTTGTGCGGGCCTTTGCGGAGACATATAATTACGATTTAACATTTGAAAATGAGAAGTTTATATTGTGTGAGTCGGAGGAATAGAAAGAAAGTTAGATAGTTGAAAAAAGGTCTGCAGCTTACAACAGCTGCAGACCTTTTTGTTCAGCTTCCGCCATGACCGCGTCGGGCCACAGGGAGCATTGTACTTCTCCGATATGAGCTTTTCTCAAGAAGAACATACAGATACGGGACTGTCCGATACCGCCTCCGATGGTATAAGGCAATTCTTCCTTGATGATCGCCTGATGGAAGGGGAGGTTAGCGCGTTCCGTGCAGCCGGCCTTTTCCAACTGCTCGAGCAGAGACTTCTTATCTACGCGAATTCCCATGCTGGAGAGCTCCAAGGCAATGTCCAGAACGGGATAATAGACGATGATATCTGCATTTAACTCCCAGTCGTCATAGTCCGGTGCCCGCCCGTCATGGGGTTCACCGTTCTCCAGCTTGTCGCCGATCTGCATGACGCAGACAGCGCCCTTGGCTTTCGCTATGTAATATTCCCGCTCCTTGGGAGTGTAATCGGGGAACATCTCCTCCAATTCCTTTGTGGTGATAAAGAAAATCTCGGAGGGAAGAATCTCGTCAATATAGTCAAAATGAATCGCCATGTATTTCTCGGTCTTGCGCAGCACTTTGTATACAGTGCGTACGACCTCCTTCAAGGTGTCCAGATTGCGCTCTTCTTTGGTAATAATCTTTTCCCAGTCCCACTGATCCACATAGATGGAATGGATATTGTCGGTCACCTCATCGCGGCGGATAGCGCTCATATCCGTGTAAAGCCCCTCGCCTACGGAAAATCCATATTTTTTCAGGGCATAACGCTTCCACTTGGCGAGAGATTGGACGATTTCACCCTCTGCCCCCTCCTGTTCACCAATATCAAATGTGACAGGACGCTCCACGCCGTTTAAATTGTCATTTAATCCGGACGCCGGCTCCACGAAAAGGGGCGCGGACACACGCAGAAGATGCAGACGTTCCGCCAACAGGGATTGGAAAAAATCTTTTACGGTTTTGATAGCAATCTGTGTCTCATACAGATTGAGCTCGGACTTGTAGTCCTTGGGAATTATGATTTTTGACATAAAATATCCTGCTTTCCTGAATTGATATTCATGATATTATTTAACCGCTTTTTGGGGGAATTTGCAATAGTTTTTTTAAATTTTAGTGACGGGTTATCCGCTACTTTTCACAGTGGAGCCGACATGGGACGCTTCAGGCAGATAATCATTCCTAATAGGGCACGCTTTCGCTCGATTGAAAAGGTAACGGGTGCTAAGCTCGTTCCTCGCTAAGCACATGCGATTTTTCAAATCGCTTACGTTTGTCAGACGGCCCTTTTAGGAACAATTATCTGCCTGAAGCTGTTCAATGGCTGGAGTGTGAAAAGTGACTAGATAAACTGTCACTAAGATTTTTGTGCGGAAGTTTTTCTTGCGGAAACAGAACGTATGTGCTATTATGGAATAGAACAAATGTTTGTTGAAAGATATATGTGATTTTGTTGGGGTGGTAGGATGGAGTACATGATGTCGGGGCAGGATAAGTCCCTTATGGATAGATTGGCGATTTTGACGGATGCCGCCAAATATGATGTCTCTTGCACGTCAAGCGGTGTGGACAGGCGGGGGAATGACAGACCGTGGGGAAATGGCAGGGATGCCGATAAGAATACCGGCAAGGCAAAGGGAATTGGAAACTGTGTTGCGGCGGGGATCTGCCACAGCTTTTCCGGTGACGGGCGCTGTATTTCCCTGTTAAAGATTCTGATGACCAATGAGTGTATCTATGATTGTAAATATTGTCTGAACCGTCGTTCCAATGATATCGCCCGGGCTATTTTCACCCCGGAGGAGATTTGTACGCTGACCATGGAGTTCTACCGGCGCAATTATATAGAAGGGCTTTTTTTGAGTTCGGGGATTGTGAACAGCCCTGATTTTACCATGGAGCTGATTGCGCGCACAATCTATCTGCTCAGGACAAAATACCTTTTTAATGGATATATTCATGTGAAGGCCATACCGGGGGCGGATGAGGAGCTGATACGGCAGACGGGATTTTTTGCCGATAGGATGAGTGTGAATCTGGAGCTGCCCACAGCAGAAGGATTGCGCAGGCTCGCCCCCAATAAGCATAGGAAGAATATATTGACGCCTATGCGTCAGATTCAGAACGGGATCACCCAGAATCGTAACGAGCTTGCCATTTATCGCCATGCGCCTCGTTTTGTGGCGGGAGGGCAGTCCACACAGATGATTATAGGAGCCACGCCTGAGAATGATTTTCAAATATTGAGTGTGGCGGAAAGCCTTTATCAAAGATTTGAGCTAAAGCGTGTATTCTATTCCGCTTATGTTCAGGTGAACGAGGACAAGAATCTGCCGGTTCTGCCCGGCGGTCCGCCGCTTTTGCGTGAGCACAGGTTGTATCAGGCGGATTGGCTGTTGCGGTTCTATGGCTTTCAGGCGGGGGAGCTCTTGGACGAGAACAGACCATTTTTTAACGTGATGTTGGATCCCAAAGAGGATTGGGCGGTGCGGCATTTGGAAGAATTCCCCATCGAAATTAACCGGGCGCCCTATGAGAAGCTGCTCAGGATTCCAGGGGTGGGTGTGAAAAGCGCCAGACGCATTGTGGCGGCAAGACGAAGCAGCAGCCTGACCTTTGCTGATTTGAAAAAGTTAGGCGTGGTGTTAAAGCGTGCTCTCTATTTTATTACATGCAGCGGGCATATGATGTATCCCACGAAGCTGGAGGAGGACTATATTGTGCGTAATCTCACCAGTGAGAAGGAGCGCATTCGATTTGGCAGCGATGGAATGAGTTATCGCCAGATGTCCTTGTTTGATGACGGGATGTTTTCCCGCGAGGTGACGTCCGACGAGACAATGCAGGCGGTTATGGGGCAGTTATAAGGTGGCATGTGAGGGACAGGTATGTTTGTATACAAGTGCGAGGACTCTTTTGAGAGCGTTTTTACGGCAATCTATAAGGTGTATGAGAATCATCATCAGCGGGAGGAGGTGTTTCTCTCTTTGGATGACGATCCGAGGCTCTTTTCCACGGTGATTGAGGTGGAGACAGATGCAGAACGATATCAGAAAGTGATTCGCACGCTCAGAAAGCAGTTTGGGGAGTCTGATTATGAACGTTTATGCCTTGTGCTGGCGTCATTGGACGTCGAGAAGGCTCAGGCAGTCTTTGGCACAGTGGTGGCAGGGTTAAATTGTGGCTGTGGTGCGGGACATCTTTTTGACAATTTGACAGACACATGGGTATACAAGGCATTCAAGCTGGCGCGAAACGCTGGCAGGGAGAATGATCGCTATCGGGAATTTATCCGTTTTGAGGAGTTGGAGAGTGGGATACTTTATTCCCCAATAAAGCCTGAAAATAATATACTTCTCTTCTTGATGCCACATTTTGCGGACAGACTCTCGGGGGAGAACTTTGTGATTCATGATGTGGGAAGAGAGCTGTTCGGGGTGCATCCCGCGGGAGAGGAGTGGTTTTTGGTACAGGGAGAGCCCACGGCAAAGGAAGAGTCCGTCCATGGGCGTGCCAAATCACTTTCTGAAGAAAAATATCAGATGTTATTTAAAACTTTCTGCAAAAGCATAGAAATCAAAGAGCGGCGTAATCCAAAACTTCAAATGGGGATGCTCCCCCTGCGATACAGGGAATATATGACAGAATTTCACTGACGGGAAGCCCGCTGCTTGCAGCGGGGTTGTTGACTTGACGCATTCTGATTATGAGAGTAATATGGGGGAGAGAATGATACGGATACAATACATTATAATAGTTTAGGTTGCTTAAACCGTTGCAAATATTTCGAAAAGACAGGCAGGGATTTTTCGTGGAGCAGACGCAGTTAGACTTAAAAAAGGCAGATAACGAGAATACCAGGGTGGAGCTTCCACCAGGGGAGATACATGTCTCCGTGCGTGGGTTGGTGGAGTTTATGCTGCGGCAGGGGGATATTGACAACAGGCATCAGGCTTCGCCCGAGAATGCCATGCAGGAGGGGAGCCGCATCCATCGTATGATACAGCGTAGGATGGGAGCGGATTATCAGGCGGAAGTGGGACTTTGCTATACATTTCCAACGGAGCATTATACCCTGATTGTGGAGGGGCGGGCAGACGGGATCATTGAGAATTCGCAGGGGGTGACTGTGGATGAGATCAAGGGAACTTATCGGGATCTGACCCATATGAAAGGCCCCGTTGCTGTGCATGTGGCACAGGCGAAGTGCTATGCGTATATTTACAGTCTGCAAAAAGAACTGAAGGAAATCCGCGTCCGCATGACCTATTGCAATATAGAGACGGAGGATATCCGCTATTTTTATGAGGATTATACATTCCCTCAGCTGGAGCGATGGTTTCTGGGGCTGATAGGGGATTATAGGAAATGGTCGGACTACACATGGGAGTGGAAGATGGTTCGGCAGCAATCCATTGAAGAGTTGGAATTTCCCTTCCCATACAGGGAGGGACAAAAAGAACTTGTCTCTTATGTCTATCAGACGATTTATCATCAGAGGAAGCTGTTTCTGGAGGCCCCCACCGGAGTGGGGAAGACCATTTCCACGATTTTTCCGGCAGTCAAGGCTATGGGAAAGGGAATGGGGGACAGGCTTTTCTATCTTACCGCAAAAACCATCACTCGTACAGTGGCGGATGACACACTGGAAATATTGCGCAAGAGAGGTCTCCGTTTTAAAAGCGTCATTCTCACTGCCAAAGAGAAAATCTGTTTTATGGGGAACACGGAATGTAATCCTGACAGCTGTCCGTATGCCAAGGGGCATTATGACCGTATCAATGACGCGGTGTATGCATTGCTTACCTCCGAGGAACGTTTCAGCAGAGAAGTCATTGAGGAGTACGCTGTGCAGTTCCAAGTGTGCCCTTTTGAATTTTGCCTGGATATGAGTTTGTTTGCGGATGCCATTATTGGGGACTATAATTATCTGTTTGACCCCCATGTGTACCTGAAACGTTTTTTTGCGGAGGGAACGGCGGGGAATTATCTTTTCTTAATTGATGAGGCGCACAATCTGGTAGAGCGGGGAAGGGAGATGTATAGCGCATCTCTTTTGAAGGAAGAGTTCTTGGAATTAAAGCGGGAAATACAGCAGACAGTCATGTCAGAATTGGAGAAGAAAAGCCATGGTAAACAGGTATCCGGGCAAATGACACTCGATATGACAGGAATGTCACAAGATAAAGCCGGCAATATGGTCAGCGAGTCCCTTGCAAGTTTCCCAACTGAAACTTTTGACAAAGTTTCAGCTAAAACTTCCGCAGAAGATTTCACTGAAGCCTCCGCTAAAGCTTCCGCCAAGCGCGGCGGACGCTCCATTCTGGTTCGCCAGGGATATGGGGAAAAGCTCAGACAGCGTTTGGAGGCATGTAATAAACAACTGCTAGAGTTAAAGCGTGAGTGTGAGAGCAGCAGGCAGGTGGAGGAGATTGACGACTTTGTGAATGCCCTGATGCGCCTTTACAGTACCATGTCGGATTATTTGGAGGAGCAGGGGGAGGTTCCGTTGCCCGTCAGAGATCACATCTTGGACTTTTATTTTGAGGTTTCCCATTTCCTGAATATCTATGAGCGCGTGGACGAGCATTATGTCAAATATACACAGCTGCAGGAGGATGGAAGTTTTCTGTTGAAGCTCTTTTGTGTCAATCCGCGGGAGAATTTGAAGGAGTGTATGGAAAGAGGGCGCAGCAGCATCCTTTTCTCTGCCACGCTTTTGCCAATCCAATATTATAAGGAACTTCTGGGGGGAGAGCCGGAGGATTATGAGGTCTATGCCAAGTCTGTCTTTAATCCGGAGAAGAGGGGGCTGTTTATCGCCAATGACGTGACCAGCAAGTACAGCAGGCGTTCAGACGAGGAATATTACAAAATTGCCCGCTATGTGGACGAAATCGTGCGCAACCGCCATGGCAATTATATGGTTTTTTGTCCCTCCTACAGCTTTTTGCAGAAGATTTATGACCTTTACGGGCAGCATTTTTCCACGGAGGATAAGGAATGTATCATACAGCAGGATTCCATGACTGAGGAGGACAGAGAGGCATTTCTGGACAAGTTCCGTGGGCATTCCGATCTGGATTTACAACAGATGATTCACATGGATATCGAGGTGGAAGACCACACGCTGATTGGATTTTGCGTGTTGGGGGGCATCTTTGGTGAGGGAATTGATTTGAAAAATGACAGCCTGATAGGAGCGATCATCGTGGGAACGGGGCTTCCACAGGTGTGTTATGAGCGGGAACTTTTGAAAAAGTTCTTTGATGAAAGGGAGGAGAGCGGCTTTGACTATGCCTACCGCTACCCAGGGATGAACAAGGTGCTTCAGGCGGCAGGGCGTGTTATCCGCACTGTGGAGGATGTGGGAATCATCGCTCTTTTGGACGAGAGATTCCTTCAAATGTCCACCAGACGGCTTTTTCCCAGGGAATGGGAGTATTTTGAGACAGTCAGCGTGGACAGTATAGCGAAACGGGTGGAACGTTTCTGGGATTCATGGCTCTGATTTTGAAGGAAAAGACATCAAAACAGTGGAAATGACACCTAAAATGTGGTAAAATGACATAGATGTTAGAGTGTGGATAACTCTGTGGATACTGTGGATTTCTCCTTTAGAATGGCACAAAAGTCGACAGGGATGCCTGACTGATGACGTCAGAATTTTTTTGCAAGATTTTTGCAAGATGGGAGGAGAACGAGATGTGGGCTTATGAAAGTGTGTTTTATCAAATCTATCCTTTAGGGTTCTGTGGGGCGCCTTATGAGAATGACGGCGTGCTGGAACACAGGATTTTGAAGGTGAAGGATTGGATTCCCCATATGCAGAAGCTGGGGATTGACGCGATTTATTTCTCTCCGATCTTCGAGTCGGACACACATGGATACAACACTAGGGATTACCGCAAGTTGGATGTGCGTCTGGGAACCAATGAAGATTTCAAGGAGGTTTGCAAAGCGCTTCACGACGCGGGCATCCGCGTGGTGCTGGACGGCGTGTTCAATCATGTGGGAAGAGGATTTGGACCTTTTCAGGACGTGGTGCGCAACCGCGAGGGCTCCCGCTATACAAGCTGGTTTTATCGGATTGACTTTGGCGGCAATTCCAATTATAATGACGGGCTCTGGTACGAGGGCTGGGAAGGGAATTTTGATCTGGTGAAGCTGAATCTTCGCAATGACGAAGTGGTAAATTATCTCTTGGAGAGTGTGAAATATTGGGTGGAGGAGTTTGATATCGATGGGCTGCGTCTGGATGTGGCTTACAGTCTGGACGAGGGCTTTGTGCGCAGGCTGCATGATTACACACAGGGACTTAAGTCGGATTTCTATCTGCTGGGAGAGATGCTGCATGGGGATTACAACCGTCTAATGAATGATGCCATGCTGCATTCTGCTACGAATTATGAATGTTACAAGGGGCTTTACAGTAGCTTTAACAGTATGAATATGTTTGAAATCGTTCATTCTCTGCTGCGGCAGTTCGGACCTGAGAACTGGACACTTTACAGAGGAAAACACCTGCTATCTTTTGTGGACAACCATGATGTGACCCGAGTGGCGAGCATTCTGACTAATGAGAAGCATCTGCCCCTGATTTATGCGCTGATGTTTGGAATGCCTGGTATTCCCTGCGTTTATTATGGAAGCGAGTGGGGGGAGAAGGCAGAGAAGAGTCAGGGAGACCCGGCGCTTCGTCCCTGCTTTGCAGAGCCTGTCTGGAATGAGCTGTGCGACTATATTGCCAAGCTGACGGAGGCAAAGAAGCATTCCGAGGCGCTTAATTATGGAAGCTTCCGCTCGATTGTTCTGAACAATAAACAGTGCATTTTTGAGCGTAAAACGGATAACGAGCGTGTTCTGGTGGCAATCAATGCGGATGATCAGGACTATGTGGCGCATTTTGACGCAGGCTGCGGTCAGGCGCAGGATTTGATCAGCGGAGAGCTTCATGATTTTGGCGGAGGAAGTACCCTTCCCGCATATAGTGCGTTCTTCTGGAAGATGGAGCGATAATATTTGTAACTGTTCAGAACCAAGCGAATTTATTGGAAAATGACGATGAAAGCTTGCTTTCATAAGGCATTTTTCCTATAAATTCATTTGGCGAGAGCCAAATATGAGCAAAATGGGAGCTGCGTAGCAGCATTTTGCGAATGGTTCTGAATAGTTACATTTTTTTCACAAAAATGTAACGAAACCTTTCCAAATCGGATATAACATATGAATACGGCAAAGGCGCCATAGCATGTATACAGTAACAGTTCAGCCATGAGATAATTTGTAAGCAGTGCGTGGGTGCTCGCACACAAAGCATTGCTTATAAATTATTTCATGAGCGGAGCGCCCTCAAATGAAATAAAAGGTGAGCC
>CAMWLG010000069.1 GCA_947175035.1 uncultured Lachnospiraceae bacterium
TCCACTTTTAGGGTTCCCTTCTTCTTATCGTGTCTACTTTATAGGGTACATTTTAATTTGAAGCCCTCTTTAACGCCTTCTGCATGTCCTTCCTTATGGCCCTCCTTATGGCCTTTCCTGATATACTGGTCAAACAACTCACACACGGTTATCTCATCCTCCTCTGTAATATTCATCTCTTGCAGAATCTCTATTGTATCCGCTACATTCCTGTCCCCACCAAGCACACGCAGCATTTTGATCAATGCTTCCTTGTGAACCACGGGTCTGTCCGAGCGGTAGCCCTCCCCTTCCGCCAGATAGTCCAGCACAATACGCATATCACTGGTAAAACGCTCCCTCATCTCGGTTGAAAGATAACGCATCTCCCACATACGAAGCCTGATATCGTCCACGTGCTTCCACACCTCGGGAGGAATCTTCTTGCTGCGGAACATATGGCGCAGGCTCCTTGCACCATTCCAACGCTTCCTCCCCCAGTACAGCACCATTTCCACCACAGGGGCGAGACCCAGGTGTTTCCCCTCGTACTGCTCCCGGTACACGCCGCCGATATAACCTGCCCCGCGCAGAACCATACGGTAATCCACCGCAGACTGGTTAGCAAATAAATAAATTGTACTCACTTTGCCATTCCTGATTTCATACTTTGCCAAATCCTCGTATTGGTTGTGTAGTGTACCCTTCTCACCACCGGAATACAGTGTCTCCGTGGAGGCCGGCAAGAGATTTTCTGGCCGCACCACCACATCTCCCCCATAAAGCAGGGCATTGATGATGTCCGCCGCCACATCAGGGAACGCCACAAAATGTTTTTCCACAAGATCCTTTGATTCTTTGGTACTCTCCATATTTCTCCTCCTATTTAGGGGGTCAAAAGGGCTTGATGAGTCCCAAAGCGACAATATGCCTTTTGGTTCTATGCGCACACAAGATATACTGCCACGAACTTCCCGTAACACGCTATCCCGCCACACACCTTCCCGTCGCCCGCCATATTTTGTAAAAGTTGAATCGCTGGCGAAACGCCGGAAATGCACTTAGATTTGCTAATTTTACGAACTGCAAATTGATTCTTTTTCTCTTACAAGAATACTATAACATCTGAGAAGCAAAATAGCAAGAAGAAATTGTGTAAGGAAAGTAAGTTTTTCCTGAATGATAGAGCGAGGCTGTCACTTGGTCACGGAAACCCGTTACAAGTGACAGCCTCGTTTATAAGACAATAATCATTCGTGTAATGATACTTTACAGCGGGAACTTAAAGTATTTCTTTGCATTGTTATAGGAAATATTCTCAACGATCTCTCCAAGAATATCATAATCCTCAGGGAACTCGCCGTTCTCCACCCAGTTGCCGATCAGGTTGCAGAGAATTCTACGGAAGTACTCATGTCTGGTGTAAGACAGGAAGCTTCTGGAGTCTGTGAGCATACCCACGAAACCGGAGAGATTGCCCAGATTTGCAAGGGAAATCATCTGATCCTGCATACCGGTCTTGTGATCGTTGAACCACCACGCACTACCCTGCTGAATCTTCGCCACAGCGGTGGAATCCTGGAAGCATCCGAGAATCGTGCCAATAGACTGATTGTCATTAGGATTCAGGCTATAAAGGATGGTTCTGGGAAGTTCATCCGTCTGAATCAACGCGTTCAGGAAATCCGCCATCTGTGCGGAAGGCGCGTAGTTGTTGATGCAGTCATAGCCGGTGTCGGGACCAAGCTTCTCATACATCATCGTGTTGTTGTCGCGCTTACAACCATAATGCAGCTGCATAGCCCAATCCAGCTTGTGATACTCTCTGCCCACGAACAGCATAAATGCAGTCTTAAACTTCATCTCGTCATCCCTGGTGAGAGGAATCCTGTTCTGTCTCTTTAAGAAGATCTGCTCAACCTCCTCGTCACTGGCAGGACAATACATTACATATTCCAATGCGTGATCAGACACGTTGCAGCCCATGGATGCAAAAAATGCCATTCTCTGCTTCAAAGCCTCCTTCAAGGCAGCAAAGGTGATAATCTCGTCCATGTTACAGATTTTAGCCAGCTTGTCGAGATATTCCAGATACTCCGGTTTCTCGATGTTCATGGCCTTGTCAGGTCTCCAGGCAGGACGCACGATCACGTCAAAACTCTTGTCCTCTTCAATCTTCTTGTGCCATTCCAGAGAATCAATGGGGTCATCCGTGGTGCAGATCAAAGTGACATTGCTCTGCTTGATGATATTGCGGACGCTCATGGAAGGCTCCTTTAACTTGGCGTTACAAAGATTCCACACCTCGTCTGCGGTCTTTGCGTTCAACACGCCATTGTAGCCAAAATATCTCTGCAACTCCAGATGGCTCCAGTGGAACAGGGGATTGCCGATGGCTTTGCCCAGGCACTCCGCCCACTTGCAGAATTTCTCATAATCGGAGGCGTCGCCGGTAATATACTTCTCGTCAACGCCGCAGGAACGCATAAAACGCCATTTGTAATGATCACCGCCCAGCCACACCTGCGTGATGTTGTCAAACTGACGATCCTCTGCGATCTCCTTAGGATTGATGTGGCAGTGATAGTCAAGAATCGGGGTTTTCTCTGCATAGTCATGAAACAGCTTCTTGGCGGTCTCCGTCTCAAGCAGGAAGTCTTTGTCCATAAATGCTTTCATTTCAATTCCTCCGTTTAGATTGATATGTGTATATTTTCATTTATTAGTACCATTTATAATTGTATGAGGCCAAAGTCTACAAATGGTTCTACCAAACTATATTAAATTATACAGAAGATAGAAGTTTTTTTCAAGACACAATTCAAGACCTCTTCTATTTTACCAACTTATGTTGAATTTTGGGGAGTCTTATGATACTATTTAGGGCAACAAATCAGTAATTAAGGAAAGGCTGAAAATTAATGATAGGATTAATTGTCGCTCGTTCAAAGAATAATGTCATCGGGAGGAACGGCCAGATCCCCTGGAAAATCAAAGGAGAACAAAAACAGTTTCGGGAATTGACCGTGGGTAATGTGGTCGTTATGGGACGTAAATCTTATGAAGAAATCGGGCATCCCCTTCCAAACAGAATGAATATTGTCGTTTCACAAAGCGCTGATTATTCCGGTGAAAATCTAATCACTGTAAGTTCACTTCAAGAGGCCATTACAGCGGCCGGAAAAGCAGATATTTATATATCCGGCGGATATGGTCTGTATGTGGAAGCAATTCCCATCGTGGATAAAATGTATATTACCGAAATTGATATGGAAATAGAGGATGGGGATGTTTTTTTCCCGGAATTTGACAAAAATGACTTTACCCTAACTGTCGGTGAAACCGCTGGTGAGGATATTAAATACACAAGAACGGTCTATACTCGAAAGAGATAGCAGATTCTAAATTAGGCGTTCAATTCTCTTGATTTGTAGTGGAAAAAAATTACAAGATATGTTATAGTTAAAATACTAAGGTTTGGATAAGCCGGCGGCTCGCCGGAACTAAGAAGCGCATAAAGCGCGGAATGGAGGATATAGTTAAATGGAAATCTTAAACAAGGCAAAGACAGGCAAGAAAGAAAGACCGATCAAGGTAGTTCAGTTTGGCGAGGGTAACTTTCTCCGCGCATTTGTGGATTACATGATCGATATTGCCAATGAGCAGGGGAAATTCGACGGTGATATCGTGCTGATCAAGCCCATCAACTTTGGCAATCTGGACATGTTCCACAATCAGGACTGCCAATACACAGTTTCCCTTCGCGGCAACGTGGACGGCGAGGGCAAGATCATCAATCGTATTGTCACCAGTGTCGCCGATGCGGTAGACTGTTACAACGAATATGAGAAGTACACAGCACTCGCAGAGCTTGACACATTGCGTTTTGTAGTGTCCAACACGACCGAGGCAGGTATCGTATTCGATGAGACTGACCAATTTGAGCTGAATCCTCCCAAGACCTTCCCCGGCAAGCTGACCAAGTTCCTGTATCACAGGTTCGAGACCTTTAAGGGTGATATGAGCAAGGGTCTGGTAATGCTTCCCGTGGAGCTGATTGACGACAACGGTATTATGTTAAAGAAATGCGTAATGCAGCTGATTGACCTGTGGGGTCTGTCCGCTGAGTTCAAAAAGTGGGTGGAGGAAGCCTGTGTGTTCACCGCCACATTGGTAGACCGTATTGTCACAGGATATCCCAAAGCTACTGAGAAGGAAGAATGGGAGAAACTTGGCTACGAGGATCATATCATGGTGACCGGTGAGCCTTTCGCACTGTGGGTAATCGAGTCTGACAAGGATATCAGCAAAGAGTTTAACCTTCCCGGCGCGGGTCTTCCCGTGGTGTTTACGGATGACCACCATCCTTACAAGCAGAGAAAGGTTCGTATTTTAAACGGTGCGCACACTTCCTTTGTACTGGCTTCCTGGCTGTGCGGTAATGACATCGTGAGACAGTCCATGGAGGATAAGGATATCCGCGACTTCATGAACAAGACGATATTTGACGAGGTAATCCCCACCCTGACACTGCCCGAGGATGAGCTGAAAGCCTTTGCCGGCGAGGTGGTAAACCGCTTTAACAACCCCTATGTGGATCATGCACTGTTGGCCATCTCCCTGAATTCCGTTTCCAAGTGGAGAGCGAGATGCCTGCCCAGCCTGTTGGGTTATGTGGATAAGTTTAGCAAGCTTCCCGCGCATATGACCTTCTCAATCGCGGCATTGATGGCATTCTACACCGGCACCGAGATCAAGGATGGCGCACTGATCGGCCACAGAGACGGTCAGGAGTACAATGTAAAGGATGACATGCCTGTGTTGGAGTTCTTCCGCGACAATTGCCAGAAGGACACCAGAAGCTTTGTAACCGCTTATCTTGGCAGAGAAGATTTCCATGGGCAGGATTTGAACAAGGTTGCCGGTCTCACTGACGCAGTGACGGCATATCTTGACGATATTAAGACGAATGGTATGAGGGCAGCATTATGCAAAATTTCTTAAAAATCAATGACAATGACAATGTAGTGGTGGCATTAAACACCATTCCCGCAGGGGAGACTATCACAGTGGAGGTGGACGGACAGCAAAAGTCCGTCACCGCCCTTGAGGAAGTTCCTGCCGGACACAAAATGGCAATCAAGGACATTCCTGAAGGCAGCGAAGTAATCAAGTACGGGTATCGCATCGGCAACGCCAAAGAAGCGATCAAGACCGGTAACTGGATTCATGTGCACAATGTAAAGACCGCTTTGGGCGACCTTCTGGAATACACCTATGAGCCCACTCCCGTGGAGGAGAAACAGACCGAGGACGTAACCTTTATGGGCTTTAAGCGTTCTGACGGCACGGTAGGCGTGCGCAACGACATCTGGGTGATTCCCACCGTGGGCTGTGTAAACAATGTGGCAGGCGCGATTGTAAAAGAGGCAAATAAATGGCTGGATGCCAACAGGGATCAGTTTGGCACTGTGGGCGAAGTGATCACATTCCCCCACCCTTACGGATGCTCCCAGATGGGGGATGATCAGGATCATACCCGAACCATTCTGTGCGATCTGATTCACCACCCCAATGCCGGCGGCGTGCTGGTATTAGGGCTTGGCTGCGAGAACAGCAATATTGACGTGCTGAAAGAGTCTTATCTGGGTGAGTATGATGAGAAGCGCGTGAAATTCCTTGTTGCACAAGAACATGACGATGAGATTACAGACTCTGTGGAGATCATCAAGGAGCTGGCTGCATATGCGTCTTCCTTCAAACGCGAGCCTGTCAGCGTGAGCAAGCTGGTCATCGGCATGAAATGCGGCGGCAGCGACGGTCTCTCCGGCATTACTGCGAACCCTCTGGTTGGTCGCTTCTCGGATCTCTTGATTTCCAAGGGCGGCACCACGATTCTCACCGAGGTACCTGAGATGTTTGGTGCGGAGACCATCCTCATGAACCGTTGTGCCAACGAGGAGCTCTTTAACAAGACAGTGGACTTGATCAACGATTTCAAGAATTATTTCAAGAGCCACAATCAGACCATTTACGAGAATCCTTCTCCCGGCAACAAAAAGGGCGGCATCTCCACCTTGGAAGACAAATCTCTTGGGTGCACCCAGAAGTCTGGCAGTGCTTTGGTAAAAGGCGTGTTGGCATATGGCGAGCGGGTAAAGACTCCCGGATTGAATCTCTTGAGCGCACCAGGCAATGACTTGGTGGCTGCTACCGCGTTGGCGGCAGCAGGCGCGCAGATTGTTCTCTTTACCACGGGCAGAGGAACGCCATTCGCTTCCCCCGTGCCCACAATGAAGATTGCCACCAACTCCAGGCTGGCAGGCAAGAAGTCCAATTGGATTGACTTTAATGCGGGCGTTCTGGTAGAGGATAGCAATATGGCGGACGAGACACAACGGCTGTTTGACCTTGTGGTGGAGACCGCAAGCGGCAAGCAGGTGTGCAGCGAGGCGGCAGGCTATCACGATATGGCGATATTTAAGCAGGGTGTAACTCTGTAAGTGGACTAAACTCAATCTTAATCGAGTAGGGAAGATTTCCCTACTCGCCGCGCGAGCCACATGCTGCAAAGCAGCTAAATTCCATATGCGGCTCTGCGCATAACAAAAAGGGTGTCTGCCACATGGTATGACACCCCTTTCTAATTTACATCTCTTCTTTTTTCGCTTGGTTTACACCATGGCTTTCTTGATTGCCTCCATCAGCTCGTCATATGTTTCAAAGGCCGGAAGCTGTGGATAATCCGCCTTGATCTTCTCGGTGCTGCGAAATAGGAATCCCGCTTTGCTCGCCTGGATCATACTTAGATCATTATAGCTGTCCCCGCTGGCGATCGTGTCATAGCCAATGGACTGCAGCGCTTTCACCGTGGTCAGCTTAGACTGCTCTATACGCATCTTAAATCCTGTGATCTCACCACTCTCTGCAACCTCCAATGAGTTACAGAAGATTGTGGGCCAGCCAAGTTTCTGCATCAGCGGCGTTGCAAACTGGGTGAAAGTGTCACTGATAATAATCACCTGTGTAAAGGAGCGCAATTCGTCCAAGAACTCCTTTGCACCCGGAAGCGGATCTATCTTGGCGATCGTCTCCTGTATCTCCTTTAGACCGAGCCCGTGCTCCTTCAATATCCCGATCCGCCATCTCATCAACTTGTCATAATCCGGCTCATCCCTCGTGGTCTTCTTCAATTCTGGAATGCCGCTGGCCTCCGCAAACGCAATCCAAATCTCGGGAACCAATACCCCCTCAAGATCCAAACATGTAATGTACATAATTCCTTCTCCTTTTCCACTAAAATATAACATTGTAATTCCGTATGTATTTTGTTATAATCTACAGAACCAAACAAATACAGGAGGAAGCTTCATGCATGTCGATTCTGCCAACAGTTCTGCCAAATCCGGTCGTCGGAAAGATATTGACCACATTGTAATCGCACGTGGAAAACGCGGGGATTTCTCGCCCCTTCAACCAGACCACTACCACGGCTTCTACGAGATTTTTTATCTGTTCTCCGGTCAATGCCACTTTCTGTTAAAGGACAGTGTCTATCAATTGGAAAGAGGCGATTTGGTATTTATCACCCCGGGGGAACTTCACCATTCCCTTTATAACGAGGGTGAAAACTGTGAAATTTGCATGATTTATTTTAAAAAAGAATTTTTGTTGATGGATACGCTCCCCGCCACCCAATCCTTCATGGGCAGCGTTCCCGCCCTTTATCGGGAACGCTTTGAAGAACTCCTGGGCCATATGCTCTCCGAGCATGCCCGGATTGATGAATATTCAGAGAGCTTTATATCCACTTACCTGCAACAGCTCCTATTGATGCTCATGCGCCACTCCATATTGTTTGAGCGGGATACGGATTTGCCAGGCTCCAAGGATGCAGATATCTTATTGGCCACAAAGTATATCTACCAAAACTTTAAAAACCACCTGACGCTTGAACAGGTGGCAGCCGTGGCCTCCTTAAGTCCCACCTATTTCAGCAAAAAATTCAAACAGACGACCGGCATGGGTTTCAAGGAATACTTGAACTATGTCCGTCTGAAGCATGCCCAGGCCGCGCTTCTCACCACGGACAACAGCATCACGAGCATTGCCCTGGAATACGGATTTAATGACAGCAACTACTTCAAAGACCTGTTTAAAAAGGTATATGGAAAATCCCCCAGGGAATTCCGCAAAAACCCTGATTAATTCCGCAGGGTCAGTGCGGGTTCCCAAATTGCTGCCACAGTCCTGTCTTAATATTCCTTCACACTCTCCTCGCCATTCATGACGCGAAGGGCACCCTGAGCCAAAGCCAACAATTCATCCTCGCCGGGGTACACGGTAAACGGCGCGATCCACTCTGCGCTCTCCCGCAGGGAAGCCACCACATCCTCGCCATAAGCAATACCACCCGTGACGATGATCCTATCCACTTTCCCCTTCAACACACAGGCCATAGAACCGATATCCTTTGCAACCTGATGTAAAAATGCCGCTTTTACCAGCTTGGCATCCCCATTCCCCTCATTGGCCAGCTTCGTCACCTCGCGCATATCATTGGTGCCAAGGTAAGCGTTAAAGCCCCCCTTGCCAATTAATTTTCCATACAGCTCCTTCTCCGTGTATTTTCCGGAGAAACACAGCTTTACAAGAGCGCCGCAGGGCACACCGCCCGCACGCTCCGGAGAGAACGCACCATCCCCGTCAAACGCGCTGAACACATCAACCACTCTGCCGCCCTCGTGAGCGCCCACGGACACGCCGCCGCCCATATGAACCACAATGAGTCGCAGGGACTCGTAGGGCTTGCCGATCTCCTTTGCATATCTCTTTGCCACAGCCTTCTGGTTCAGGGCATGGAAGATACTGCCTCTGGGAACCTCCGGCATACCTGAGATTCTGGCAACCGGCATGAGCTCGTCCACTACCACGGGGTCAACAATGTAAGAGGGGACTCCTATGGAATCCGCAAGTTCCCTTGCCAAAATCCCACCCAGATTGGAAGCGTGCTGCCCTTGGACACCCACCTTCAAATCTGCCAGAAGCGTGTCTGTCACCTCGTAAGTTCCACCGGGAATCGGTTTCAGCATACCGCCCCTTCCCACGATCACATTCAGGGATTTCAGATCAAAATTCTTGGACTCCAACAAATCGGTGATGATTTTTTTACGAAAATCCTTCTGATCCACAATCGTCTCAAACTGCCCTATTTCCTCCGTGGAATGGCGCAGGGTTTCCTCAAACAACAAATTCTCGTCCTCAAACACGCCAATCTTGGTGGAGGTGGAGCCGGGATTGATTATCAAACTCTTAATAGACATATCTTGATTCCTCCTGTCACTTTTTCTCTATCAGGCATTTTTCAGTTCTTCAGCAACCACCGCAGCCAGAGCGATAGAATTCACCTTCGTCTCAAAGCTGTCGGAGCGGCTGGTCAGTATCACCGGCACTTTCGTTCCCGTCAAAATACATGCATTGTGTACACCGGCTACCATATGCACGATGGACTTGTACACCAGATTACCGGCATGGATATCGGGGAACAACAGCACATCCGCATCCCCCTGAATCTTTCTGTCAGTCGCGCCCTTATGCTTCGCCGCCTCCGCATCAATGGCCAAATCCATGGACAGAGGCCCGTCCACGATACATCCCGTAAGCTCGCCGTCATTACACATACGGGTCAACTCCGCTGCCTCGACAGTGACCGGCATCTTAGGATTTACCACCTCCACGGCGGCAAGGGGTGCCACCTTCGGCATCGCCACGCCACAGGCCCTACAAACAGGCAGGGTATTTTTGATGATATTCACCTTATCCTCCAATGTGGGATAGGTCATGAAAGCCACGTCCGTCAGGAACAGCAATCTGTCGATTCCGGGAATCTCAAACACACACACATGGGACAGCGGCCCGCCCGTGCGAAGCCCTACCTCCTTATCCAGCACGCTCTTCAGGAAATTCTTGCTGTCAACCAGCCCTTTCATATACATGTCAACCTTGCCATCATGAGCCAGCTTCACCGCAGTCAGGGATGCCTGGATCATATCCGGCTCATCAATGATCTCATAACCGTTTAAGTCCATGTTCATGGAAGCGGCAATCTCACGGATTTTTGCCTCATCCCCTACCAGCACAGCCTCCGCGATCCCCCGCTCCTTAGCGGCTTTCACAGCCTCCAATACAGCCTCGTCCTGAGCCGCAGCGATGGCAATCTTTTTCATGCTGCAATTCTTTACTTTCCCAACGATCTCGTCAAATTTCTGTCCCATTTCACTCTTCCTTTCCTATGTATCATATCCTTGGTATTACATCGGATCATTTTACCCATTTTTTCGTTAAAATAATAACACATTGCATACAAAAAGTCAACCGGACACGCTACCGGGCGGCAAATTGCTTTATTTCATCTAATGTGTTCACTCTGGCATACAGACAGGCGGCCAGTTCCTCATCCGGCTCGGTCTGGTCGGGCACCATGATTACTAGGCAGCCCGCTCTGTAGGCCGACAACACTCCATTGGGGGAATCCTCCACCGCGATACAGCGCTCCGGCGCAAGCCCCAGCTGCCTGCAGGCATATAAATACACATCCGGCGAGGGCTTCCCCTCCTCCACCTGCACGGCGCTGATGACCTCGTCAAAAAAGCCGGACAACCCCGTCTGCATCAGATATTTATCCGCCCGTTCCCTGTCCGTCGCAGTGACCACCGCCGTCATGATTTTATTTTCCCGCAAAAAGGCAAGAAGCGCCTCCGCTCCGGGCTTCACCTGAATCCCGTCCCGCACAAGCGCCTCCTCCATCAACTTTTTTCTCATGTCCCGCACCGCATAATAGTCCAATCCCTCGCCGAACCACTCCCGCAGTCTGGCAGGAGCGAAAGGCCTTCCAAGGCTTCGCATGGACAGAGCCTGCTCATCCGTCATATGATAACCAAACTCCTCCATTGCCTTGGGCCAAAAAATCCGGTAATATCTCTCCGTGTCTATCAAAGTGCCATCCATATCAAATAGAACTGCCTGAATCTGTCCCGCCAACGCTTTCCTCTCCTATTTCAGTCTTTGCGGCAGCCTTGCCGGCACGTTTCTTTCTGCTTCTCGTGATCAACAGAATCGCCAGTCCCAGCACCAACACGACCACCACCGCCGTAATCACATAAATGATAACATGATTTGACTGAATTGTCACCCTGAAAGCACCGGGTTCCTCCATGGAAAATATCACATAACTTCCCATCACCTGCACGTCCACAGGCTCATATCCCCCGTTATGCTCTACCTCCACTGCGGCTCGCTTTGCCTCCTCGCAAAGCACGCGCACTGTGACAGGCTGTCTGTAATCCGTTCGCTGCTCCTGAATCTGTCCTTTGTAAAGTACCGGCTGTGTGATAGAGATTCGGGTCACATCCTCCTGCTCCACAACCTCTAGCTTTGCACCGGGCAGGAATTCGCCCTCCACAAGAACCCGGCTTTTCCCCACTTCGTCCACAGTCTCGCCCGCAAGGGAACCCTGCCACCGCTCATACTCGGCCTCCAGTACCTCGTTGTCAGTGATATAGCCAAAATCAAATTCCGGCCAAACGCCATAATAGCCCTCCTTCTCGGGGATATCCGGAATCAGCTCTCTATCCAACGCCTCTCCGTAACCGCACTCCAGCACAGCCAGCTCCTGCTCGTTTACCCTGAAGGTCACATGGAATTGATAAAAGGAATCCGGCACCTCTTGCAACGTCCTGAACTCGTCATAGCTCAGAGGAGTCGCACCGTTTCGATAACCGATGCCGTCCACGCCGCCCCAGCTGTTTTGGACATAATAATTACCGTAAAGCGTCCCTTCATCGCTCAGCAGACCAGCGATAGACCCACCGCTCTCACCGCTTAGCTCCAACTGATTGTAGGCATAGCTATAGAAAACATCACAGCCCTTGCCCACAATGCCTCCCACCTGGTTCTTGCCTGAGAGCTTTCCCATGGAATAGCAGCTGCGAATGGCATAATCGGACGCGCCGGCGATACCGCCTACCTTGCTGCCCCCGGAACTGCTCACATTTCCATAAGTCTCACAGGCGATAATCGCACCAAAGTCCGCTCTTCCCACAATGCCTCCCACATAATCGCGTTTGCCCAGCACCTCGCCCTGATTCAGACTGTCGCGAACCACGGCTTTCACCTTGCGCTCTATGTTAAAGCTCTCCTCTCCTGTGTAATGCAAATCATTCTCCGGATCCAAATCAAACTCAATGGCAACCTGACCCACGATACCTCCCACGCAGGTATCCGCCTCTATGACCGCCTCATTGCGGCATCTCTCTATCTTCCCCTTTTGAAAGCTCTCTGTATCATAATCCACTGCCGCAGACAGCTTTCCCTCATCCTCCAACAATGTTCCGGCGTTCTCGCCTGCCGGTTCATCCGAGGCATCCTCCACCGTAATCCCCTCATAGGCGAACAGATCATCACGAATTTCCTTCACAAGATTGCGCACGACCTTGATCTGCAAGACAACGGCATCCACATCCGAGCTCGCCACTTCTCCTCCGGCATCCAACACCTCCGTCAACTGATCCAGCTTCTCTCCGGTCAGCTGCAATTCAATATTAAATTGACTCAGATTGTCAGATATCCCCCCCGAACGGTCACTACCGGCTTCCGCCATCTTCTGCATATGCTTACCGATGCTGACCCCGAATTTCCTGAGTGCCGCAAAATAACTTTCCAAATCATCCTTTGTGGCCAAATTACCTAAGTTCAGATTACCACTGCTTCCACTTCCGCTGTTTCCTTTATTTCCACTGTTGCCCCCGTTATTGTGATTCCCATCTGTACCCTCCTGGTTCTCACCGCCGCCATTTGAGTCTGCATCCTGACCCGCACTACCACTACCTTCAGTCTCGCTCTGGCTCTCGTTTCCCTCGGACTCCTTGCCAACTTCCGCGTCCCTGTCATCGCCGCCGATACCCGCTCCGTCTTCGCCACGGTCACTGTCGTCAGCATTCTCACCACTTTCCGACTCACTTTCCGCCTTGTCCTGAACCTCATTCTCCTTTCTGTCCACCGCCGTGGCAACATAGGCTGTACGCATCACGGAAGGCGTTGGATTTGCCAGCGTAGAAAGTGCCGTATCTGTCGGCACAGAAGGTACTGGATTCGTCGGAGTATCAGGTGCTGATTCCACGGGAGGTTCCAGAGGTTCCCCGCTTGGGAACATCTTCTGCACATCCTTATGAATGCCCGTCAATTCCTGATTGTAAATATACCACAATTCCTCGGCAATACTCAGAAGATTGCCGCCTGCAGTCATCGCATCACGAAGATGCCCTGTCATGTCCTTCGTGAGATCCGCAGCCTGAGTCCCATAATGATCCAAATCTGTCCTTGTCGCGTCCATCAAATCAAAAAGCTTATCTGTCTCGCGATCTAACTCCTGCAGCTTATCCATCAGGTACTGTATCTCAAGGAAAGGCTCCATCTGCCCCGCGATACCGCCCACATCCTTCCTGCCCAACACATGTCCCTCATTGACACAGTCGGACAGATAGCCCTGGGAAAGCCTTCCCACGATACCACCCACATTATAACCCACATGGGAATACCCCACCGTTCCATAGTTGACGCAAGCGTATATTTTGCCATCAGAAATACCCGCGATTCCCCCGCTGTCCGTGTGGGCCGTCACGTTGGAAGTACTGTTGATATCCTCCAACCGCTCCGCGGTGATGTCCTCCAAATCATAAGACACCTCCTCGCTAAAGGTGTTGATATCCCCTCTGTTTTTACACATGGAGATAATCCCCTGATTATTGCCGGCGATACCGCCTGTGGAATGGTTGCCGGACACCACCGCATAAGCCTCGCACCGCCTGATGTCCCCCTGCTCCATATTGCTCCCCGCAATGCCGCCAACCTCTGTGTCTCCACCCACAATCCCCGCAAATGAACAATTGCTGATAGAGCCATAGTTGACTCCCACAATACCGCCTACCTGACTCCGTGTTCCCACCGGCTCCACTCTGCCCTGCACCGCCAGATTGCGCACCTTTGCGCCCTCCTGCAGATAGCGGAACAGCCCGACAGCCGAACCCGCGCCCTCCAATTTTAGTCCGCTGAGCTTATGCCCGTTTCCCTCAAAGATTCCCCCAAAGCTTGGAATCATCAAATCACTGCATTGTCTCAGTTCAATATCATTTTCCAGTTTCACCAGCTTATCCCTAGACCAACTGTCAAGCTGGCAGGCCTGGGCCAACTGAAGCAAATCCGCCTCCGTGCTGACAGAGACCGTGACATAGTCCCCGTCACGCTCTGCCTGACTGCCAGCGCGATATTCTTCATAGGTCACTCCCGCCGGCGCCGCTGCCACTGGCATGCCCGTCTGGAATATCAAAGTCATTCCAAGCCACAGGGACAAGGCTCTCATATGTTTTTTTCTATACCAATACTTTTTATTTCTCATTGTCGGTCACCTCACCTTCCTCAGATATGGACAAATCAAGAAGCTTTGGCGGTGTTTCCTTCGAATTCCCTGCATCCATCATCTCCACGGTATCCTTCGCCCGCACTACTGCTCCCATCTCACCATCAATAATTCCGGTAAATTCTCCGTCAATCACGCCGTTCACATACCCTCTCACATGACCGTTCATGAAAATCCTGCCGCTGGTGGGCAAAGCTTTGTTCAAATCGTGTTTAATGGTAAACGCTGTCTTTTCTATGATGATGTCACCCACCAGCAAAGTCTGCGGCAACGCCAAAAGCACCAAGGCAATGGAAGTAAGCGTCCCCCTTCCAAGCGCCAGCCCGATGGCCGCCACCACCGCATTCGTCGATACATTGCTGATGATAAATCCTGCTGCCACCAGCATGGAGCCACTTGTGACAATGGTGGGAAACGCCTGATTCAGGGTTTCCACAATCGCGTCCTTAATCGGCATATAGACCTTCAATTCTGTATACCGGCTGGTGATGACAATGGCATAATCAATGGTCGCCCCCATCTGAATCGCAGACACCACCAAATACCCCAGAAAATATACTGGCTCATCCAACAAGTACGGCAGCGAAAAGTTCATCCAAATACTTCCCTGAATCGTCAACACCAACAAGACAGGCAGCCCCGCCGACTGGAATGTAAACAACAGGATCGTCATGACAAACAACGCCGTCAGCACCGTAATGATCGCGTTGTCCGTGCTGAAGGAATCGCTCAAATCCTTGTTGCTGGTGGCATTGCCCACCAGATAAACCTCATCTATCGGATAATACTCCGCCACGGCCGCGCGAATCTTGTCAAGGGCCGCATAGGTCTCATCCCCCTCCACCGGCACGGACAGCTCCAACACAAAACGACTGTACTTTTCCCCAAGTAATTGATTTCTGGCAATGCTGATCATAGAATACGCCTCCGTCAGCATTTCCTCCAAATCCTCCTCAAAGGTGATATTGCCTCCCTCCTTTTGATCATAGACAAAAAGGAACATATCGATCAAAGGCACCTTATACTCCGACAACCCGTTGACCAACGCGCCGTAATTGCTGCTGTCCACCGCATATGCGGTATAAAGCAAATCAGCCACCTCCACATCCAGGTCTATCAACTCTGAAAACTCCCGGGGCGTCAATGCCTGTGTCAGCATATATCCATCCATGGCCTCAATATTGGAAAGCCCCATGCAGGAGCTGACCTCTGGCAAATCTGCCAACACCCGAAGCACCTGTCCCTCCTTCTCATAGTCCCCATTGGGCACCAGCACGGCCAATTGATTCACTGTCCCAAACTCCTGATTCACCATGCTCACGGAAAATTTGTTCTCACTCATACTGTTGGATTCCAGCGTATTTACATCATACACATAACGTGCCTTCCCCGAGAGAACAAAGGCCGCAATCACGACAAGCACCAGAACAGGAGGCACAATATAGCGTGTATGCACACAGAACCGCCCCACCATGGTAATCTTGGGGACGAAGCTCTTATGATGCGTGTTGTCAATTGCCTTGGAAAAGGTAAGCAGGAGTCCGGGCATCAACAGAAATACCGAAACCAGACTCAGGACAATCGCCTTTGCCAAGACAATCCCCATGTCATAGCCAATCCGAAACTGCATGAACATCAACGCCACCATACCGGACACTGTGGTCAATGAACTGGATGAAATCTCGGGAATCGCCTTGCTCAGTGCCACGATCACCGCCTCTCTGGCATCCTTATCCTCGTGCTCCTCCATAAACCTGTGCGCCAGAATAATGGCATAATCCACCGCCAGCGCAAGCTGCAGCACCACGGCAATCGAGTTGGTGACAAAGCTGATCGTCCCGAACCAATAATTGCTTCCCTTATTTAAGATGGCCGCCACGATAAATGTCATCAAATAGACCGGTATCTCCGCGTAAGTGGTAGAGGTAAAGAGCAGCACCGCCACGATTACCACCCCTGCCAGCACCAAAATAATAATCATATCATTATCCAGGTCATCCGCGTCCCGCTCCTCCTGGCCGATATCGGAGGAATAATATGTATCATAAGACGAGAGCCGTTCCAACACGCTGTCCAAACACTCCTGTGCCTCCGGCTCCTCCGCCTCGTAGGCAAAGGTGATGTCAAAAAGCGCCTCCATATCATGATAACATTCCTCACTGTCATCAAAATCCAGCATACTCACGCCCTCGAACTCTTTCAGCTCCTCCGCAAGCTCCTCCGCCTCCGCGTATGTAATATTGCAGACCATCACCCGCGCGGTTCCGTATGTGATAAACTGCTCATCCATCAAGTCAATCCCCTGCCTGGTCTCCGTGGTATCCGGCAGATAGGTGGTCAAATCATTATTGACTTTCACCCTGTTCATGTTTACAATGCTGAATATGATAAGCACCATGAATACAAGATAAAATCCCTTGCGTTTATCCACAATCAGCGTGGCAAGCTTCATCATAAATGAGTCCTCTTTTTTCTCTTTTTCCATGGATATTCCTCCATAATAATTTTAATGAACAAATGTTGATTATTAGAATTTTGTCGATTATGGTGAAACTATACCACAAAGCAGACATAAATGACAACACCTATCGCTGCACAAAATATAAAAAATATATTAAATATATAACCTTAGATTTGCCGTAACATTTTGTTATATCAGGAAAGGACAAAGATATGGCCCAGGAAAAACAAGACCGCAGAATCAGAAAGACCCGCGCCCTTCTGCAAAAGGGATTAATACAACTGATGGAAACAAAAGAAATCCAGAATATTTCCGTGAAAGAATTGGCTGATTTGACAGATATGAACCGCGGAACCTTCTATCTTCACTATGCAGATATCTATGACATGCTGCACAAGATAGAGGAAGAACTCTTTACGGAATTTAACGATATTCTCGAACAAAATCTGTCCGAAGACGGCGAAAAGCTTGACACGCACAAACGAACATTGACAGAAATTTTCTCCTTTTTGGAGCACCACTATGATCTGGCACGGGTGATGATCGGCCCCCATGGGGATCTGGCTTTTGTAAACAGGTTGAAAGACCTTGTGAAAGAACGTCTCCAACACCTGCTTCCCGCCCCGCAGGAGGCAGGCGAATACTACCATGCATTTTTCCTCTCCGGATGCGTGGGCGTGATTGAAACATGGCTGAACTCTCCCAATCCCCTGCCCGCGGAGGATATGGCAGAGCTTTGCAGTCATATGTTGCCCCTCAGAAAATAATATCGGCAAATTGCGCATTGACCACTTTGGACAATTCTAGTGGATTCAGATAGATATGTACCCCCAGCTGCCCGCCGCTGACAAAGATTTTATCATGTGCCTTGGCGCTCTCATGGATAAAGGTGGGATACAATTTCTTCATGCCGATGGGGGTACACCCGCCGCGGATATAACCTGTCACCTTATTGATATCCTTCACATGAAGCATCTCCAGCGATTTCTCCCCGGCACATCTGGCCGCCTTTTTCAAATCCAGTTCCTTGTCCACCGGCAGGACAAACACATAATAATCCCCCGTTTTTCCCACAGTCACCAACGTCTTAAAGCTGATTTCATAAGGTTGACCAAGCTGGTCAGCAACATGGACACCGTCAATAAACTCCTCGCATTGATACGTCAACACCTCATAAGCAATTTTATGTTTGTCCAAAATGCGCATGGCATTTGTCTTCACTGCTGCTTCCTTACTCTCTTTCTTTGCCATTTCTTTACTCCTGCTCCATACAATATTTTAACAGCCCCTGACACCCCGCCAACACATCCCGATAAGTATCCTCAAAATTGCCGGTATACCACGGGTCGGCAATATCCTCTCGCTGCCCCGAGAAAAATCCCAGCTTAAAAATCTTTCCCTGGGGATCACCCCCCGCAATACTCGTCATATTACGGATATTCGCACTGTCCATGCCGATCAGATAATCGTACCTGTCATAATCCTGCCTGATCATCTGCACCGCCCTGTGGGGCACCACGGGAATCCCCTCCCTTCGCAGTTTGCCCACCGTGCCGTGATGCGGCGGATTGCCGATCTCCTCGCGGCTGGTGGCGGCGGATTCAATCAGAAAACAAGCAGAAAGATTCTGTTTGTTGACCAAGTGAGTCATGACACTTTGGGCCATGGTAGAACGACAAATATTCCCATGACATACAAAAAGTATCGAAATCATGTTGTTTTTCCTCCTGAAATGCTCTGATTTGCTTATGTTTGGCACGATTTGCGAGGTTTTATTATTGTGGTGTTTTACCATAAATCTGGCGGTTTGTGGTGTGCAATAAAATAAAAATCTCACAAATCTAAAATTTGCTTTCTAAACTTATTTAATAACCTCATCCTATTATCAATCTTCTTTTCTCTCCAAGTATACTTTAAACACATGAATTTTACAATCATTCTTCACAGTATGAAATTTTTATAACTTATGTTCCCGCTTGCTAATCCTCCGGAAGTCTGACGAATACTCCGGCAGACTGGCAGATCTGCTGTAATATGCATGCTCTCCTCACTGACGCTCACTATATCAGAAGATCGACCACCAGACCTGTTACAAGTGAGAACAGCATCACAAATGCAAGGTACAGCACAAAACGCCTGATTCCTAACA
>CAMWLG010000070.1 GCA_947175035.1 uncultured Lachnospiraceae bacterium
GTTGCTGAGATCATAGCGGAAAATATGGGGGCCGATATGTATGAGATCGTGCCTCAGGAACCTTATACGGATGCAGATCTGAACTGGCATGACGACAAGAGCCGCAGTACCATTGAAATGAATGACAGCTCATCCCGGCCTGAGATTGATGGCGCAGTGGAGGATATGGAGCAGTATACAACCGTGTTCATAGGTTATGCTGGTGGTATAATAGGACTAAATTAAGAGAAACCCAATAAAATCAAGGGTTTGCACTGATTTAGTCCTATTATTTTAAGCCCATTTTAGGTCAAGATTAGGACAGCGCTGATCAAAATCGAAAACCTACATTACGAAAGTCAGATAATGGTCGATTACTGATACGGTCATTCTATGGCTTTAAGGAAATGCGAGGTGAAACAAAATAACAAAGATTTAGGTAGGACTAAATTAGCTCTCTAAACGGATATTCCGTTTGTGCAACGCTAATCTGGTCCTACCTTTTGTTTTGAGAAGGAGGATTTACAGATGGGCTTTACAAAAAGGGAGCTGATTCAGTTCTTAGACGGACTGGTGGAGTTAGCCAGTGAAGAAAACAAGGTAAAAGCAGTATTGGCAAAAGAAAAGTTCCTAAGTGACTTTGAAAAGACTTACGGATATGAAAAGGAGGTAATCACAGAAGTTTCAAAGCTGCCGCCACACTATATAGCAGCAATGCCGGATTCGGTGCAGGAAGAGATCAGGCAGAAAGTAATAGCAGCACTGACGGAACACGGCGAATGTACTCCTGAAAATGTTGACCGTGCCATGAGTTCAAAAATCTATGACTTAGAGGATTTGATTGACATTCGTGAGTATGTCGAGCGCATGGAAGCGGAACAGAAGAAGAAAGCGGAACAGAAGAGGAGGGGCGGCAGATGATAGTGGTAGGATTTTTAGTAGCATTTATGTTTGTACTTGCGCTTTCAAGATCAGCAGGGTTGGCAGACAGGAAGATGGAGGAGATAAACATGCTTTCCGCCGCAAGAGAGGCGGGTGGCGTGGATGGGAATTAACATAAGAGTGCAGGACGCTCCAAAACAAAGCGGAATTATTGCAGCACAAGTAAAACTGGAAAAAGACCTGAGAAGCTGTATGCGCTGCCAGTTCTTTTACGGAAATAACAGCCAGTGTCTCGCCAAGAAGTGTGTCAAGGAAGAAAGCAAGCCTGAAATCACGGAGCAGGACAAGGAAGATATGTGTTTTGGATGTCCGTACAGACAATCAGAAAAGTATTGTTTTCCCTGCATGAGAAAGATTTTAAGGAGAGATAAAACGACATGAAAAAGATATGGAGGAAAAACGGAATGGAAAAAAATATTCAAGTAATCGGGATCGATCACGGCTGGTCGAATATGAAAACAGCTTCGCACATTTTTACAACAGGGGTAAAGGAGATCACAACGGAACCCGCATTTTATGATGATGTGGTGGAACTTGACGGGAAGTATTACAAGGTAGGCGGGAAACGTCTTGAGGTCAGGGACACGAAAGTTGAGAATGACAATTTCTATCTGCTTACCCTTGCGGCAATCGCAAAGGAACTGAACGGACGGGGAATGAGAAATGCGGATGTTCTTTTATCGGTAGGACTTCCCCTGACAAGGTTCGGTGCAGAGAAGCAGGACTTCATTGATTATCTGTCAAAGAAGAAAGAAGTCGCTTTCCGCTTTGAGAAAGAGAAGTACACGGCAAGGATAGCAAGGGTGTCCGTATTCCCACAATGCTATGCGGCAGTTGCAGAGCAGTTGAGAACTTTGCCGGGGCGTGTGGTAGTGGTGGATATAGGGAGCTGGACCATTGACATCATGCCGATAGAGAATGGCAAGCCGAATGAGGCGGAATGTATCACAAGCCAGCAGGGACTTATCCGCTGCATGAGAATAATCAATGAAGAATGTAACAGGCAGATCGGGCAGGAACTTGAGGAAAACGTGATACAGCAGGTCATGGCAACCGGAGAGGCAGCATTGCCGGATAAGTACATGAACATTGTAAAGGACTGCCTGCGTGATTTTGCACAGAAAGTCTACAATACCCTGAAAGAACACGGTTACAACCTCGATGTGATACCGATTGTGTTCGTAGGCGGTGGGGCGGCAGTCATGAGGCTGTTCGGTTCACATGACAGCGGGAATTTCCGCTACATTGAGGACATCAAGGCAAATGCAAAGGGGTATGAACAGCTTGGCAAGGTTTTCCTTGCAAAGCATCGTAACCAGATAGGATAGGAGTGGGGCATATGGCAAAGTCGAATATTGTTTTCCGAAGTTACCGCCTCAATCTTGACAATGAACAGCAGCGCAGGGTAAACAAGGTGCTTGCGGAACTGAATACAGACATTCATAAGTCTGTAAACCAGTTCATAACGGATGCCATAGACTTCTATGCAAACAGCTTTGATGATGAAAACCTGTTGAGAGAGACAGGAGGACAGAAGAAAGAGGAATACATTTCAAGGAGTGACTTAGAGGGTATCCGTGAAGAACTAAAGAATGAAGTTAAGAATGAAATCATCATGCTGCTCGGCGCTGCCCTCGGAGGCGGGGCGGCAAGGGTGGCGGAGGGCGGCATGGGAAGGATGGTCATGGAAACCGTGGCAAAGGAAACAGCAACCAATAATACAGAGGAACCCGCAGATCCAACCATGATGGAACTGGTTGACAACTGGGGATAGGAGGAATGATTTATGGCAGGAATAGTTTTAAGAAAGACCGGAGTGGTATTGCTTACCATATTGAAATGGATATTACAGGCGGTGCTTGTGGCATTGAAGCTGGTACTTGGGATAGCTAAACTGTTCCTGCTGTTACTCGCCCTTGTTATGAGGATTGTGCTGACTATGGTAGGCGTTTCTGTTGGCAGACGATAAAGGAGGTGGGCGATATGTGGAAGCTGAAATTCTACAAGGCATATGCAAAGGACAAGAGACTGAAAAGAATGCTTGCATATTTTGGCAAAATGAAGTAGTTTCATAGGAGGAAACAATGCATAGAATACGGGACAGACCTGAACCGATATGTGTCCCGTGTAAATTATACAGAGTCTGCCCATAAGGGATAGGACAGCGGTACACGGACACAGCCTGCCTTTCCCTTATGGGGAAAGGAAAGGTGATTCATATGAAAAAGAGATTATTTCTGATTTTATCCGTAACTATCATGCTTGCTGCCGGATGCGGCAATAAGGACAATGTTGTACCTGATATAGAGACGGAAGCGACTGAAACAGTAATAGACACTGAGGAACCGGATATGGCGGAGGATAAAGAAGTCCCTGCTGCGGATCAGGCAGAGAACAGGGATACCGAAAAAGAGCAGACCGAAAAGGAAACGGCGAAAGAGACAGAGCAGGAAGAGGGGGATAAGGAGGCAGAGGAAACGCCCGAACCCAAGTCTGCAAGCCAGCCGGGGCAGAGACAGGAAACGGAACCTGCGCAGGGCAGTACGGACGTGCCAAAGCAGGAAGAACCGAAGCAGGAAGAAGCAAAGCCGGAAGAGACAAAACCGGAAGAGACAAAGCCGGAAGAGACGAAGCCGGAGGAAACAAAGCAGCAGGAACAGACAGTGACCGCAGTATCATATGATCCCGTTTCCGTATGCAGTCAGGCAGTTGCAAAGTGTCAGGCGGGCGGTATGATAACAACCACGGATAACCTTGCAAGCCTGTTGGCAGAGGGGAAGATAACGCAGGAAGAATACAATTCTTATTATCCGTATGACGGACTGGGTTATTACAGCGTCTTTGTGGAGACAAACCTGAATGAAGCGTCCACCACGTCCGGCAGGAAACTTGGCAGTGAGGACGGGATAGCGGATTACATTGCGGGAATGATGCTGCTGGAAACGGAACCTGTGTTTTACATTGAGTATGCAGGAGTGTATAACCTGAACGGGACGGACTTCTACGAGTTCCGCTGTTACAGGTAAGAGGCATACAGATGTATATTGAGTAAATGAAAGAATCAAACAGAATAACAGTAAACAGAAAATGACAAGCCATTTCATATGACTTGTCATTTTTTTGCCCTATTATAAGGAGGAGATCTGAATGAAACAGAAAATGAAAAGATTTATGGCAGGGTTCTTAGCCCTGCTCACGGTCTTTACAACGCTGTTGGGCAATGGAACGACTGCATTTGCGGCAAGCTCCAAAGCGAACATTTCTTTCTGGTATGCGTCAACAAGAGCATCCGGCGAGGTAAGCGAGTTAAAGGCAGGATATGATCACGGGAAAGTCCTGTATGCCATACTGGACGGCAATGCTGCCTACTGCATGAACTTCGGTCTGGCGGCGGACGGCGGGCAGCTTATGAACAGCTACCCTAATGCAAGCACTTCCATGTCGGCACAGCAGGAGAAACTTTTAAGCTATTGTCTGTATTTTGGGTTTAACAGCAACAGCGCTTCAGCGCCGTCAAATGACCAGTGCGATCAGTTCATAGCAACACAGGCAATGGTATGGATAATCGTGGGGAACCTGTTCGGTACAGGCAGCGCAGATTCAGCAGCAAGGAAGCTGTGCGATACGGCTCCGAACCCGTCATCGTCCTATGCTTATTATACAAGCCTGAAAAACAACATCAGCAAGTCTTATAATGCGACAAGACCAAGTTTTGCAAGCAGGACACAGAGCGGTGCGGAAACTTATGAGCTGAAATGGAATGAGGGGAACCAGCGTTTTGAGAAAACCCTTACTGACAGCAACGGCGTACTTGGGAACTTTGACATTTCCCTTAGCGGGTACACGGTGGAAAAGAACGGGAACAGCGTTACCATTTCCAGTAAGGAAGTGAACACGGCGGCAACAATGGCAACCATGAACTCCACGGCAGGCGAAGTTGAGACTACTTCAAGCTGTGTGTTCTGGCTTACGGAAAAAGCAAACTATCAGGAGTTTGTTTCGGAAAGACCTAGCGCCGATCCTATCCATGCCTATTTCAAGGTAAAGACGGAAAACATCGGCTATGGGGAGATCGTTAAGACCGATGAGTCCAGTGGCGTGAAGCTGAAAGGAGCCGTATACGGCATTTATTCTGACAGCGGATGCACCAATAAGGTTGATACCATGACTACAGACGGGAACGGTTATGCAAAATCCAATGCACTTGTGGCAGGAACCTACTATGTAAAGGAAATTACCGCTCCGAAAGGATATGTACTGAGCGGCAAAGTCCACACACTGACCGTAAAGGCAGGACAGACAACCGGGATCAGCGCAACAGACAAGGAGCAGCTTGGGGCGATTACCATTTATAAAGAGGGAGAAGTCCTGACCGGATGGAATGGCAGCAATTTCACTTATGAGAAAAAGAAACTGCCGGGGGCTGTTTTCAAAGTGACAGCAGGCGCAGACATTTACAAGGCAGACGGCACAAAAGTCTATAACAAAGGGGACGTGATCGCTGAAAACCTTGTGAGCGGAAGCGACGGAAAAGTGCTGTTATCAGACCTTCATCTTGGAACCTATATCGTGACAGAGACAAAGAGCATTGACGGATACACTATCAACACCACACCGCAGACCGTAAAAATCGAGTATAAGGATCAGACGGTGGAAGTGCAGTATGAGTCAACAACCGTCCTGAATACCAGACAGAAAGCGGAAGTTTCCGTTACAAAGAAAGATTCTGAGACAACAAACCCGCTGGACGGCGGACAGTACACGCTTTATGCGGGAAATGACATCAAGAACTATGCAGGACAGGTCATTGTGACAAAGGGGACTGCATTACAGACTGTTACAACAGGGGAGGACGGCAGCACCGCTTACACGGTAGACCTTCCAATCGCAAACAGCTACTATATTTCAGAGACACAGGCTCCTTACGCATATTACAGGAACAGTTCTGACGTATACAGCTTTACGTTCAACTATCTGCCGGAAACAACCGCAAAGGCAACATTTACACACACCTTTGCAAATGACAGGACAACAGCAAAGATCCATATCTACAAGGTGGATAAGGAAACAGGAAAAGCAGTTCCGCAGGGAGACGCAAAACTGGAGGGCGCAGTCTATGGTCTGTATGCCCGTGACGATATTGCACACCCGGACGGCGCAACAGGCATTATCTTCCATGCGGGGGACCTTGTTGCAACACTGACAACGGACAAGGGCGGCAATGCAGAGGTAAAGAACCTCTATCTCGGCAACTACTATGTAAAGGAGATCACACCTTCAGAGGGGTATCTTCTTGACGAAGAGGAACATGATGTTATCTGCGATTATGAGGGCGATCTGGTAGCGGAAGTGTCAAGAAGCACAACATCGGCAGAGCAGGTCATCAAGCAGCCGTTCCAGCTTATCAAAGTATCCGACAACGGGGACGACACGGAAGCGCCTGTACTGTCTGGCGCAGGCTTTACCGCATACCTGAAATCTTCCTTATCCGTACTGGAAGATGGAAGTTATGATTTTGACAGCGCAGAAGCCGTAAAAATCGGCAGCAAGGGAGAAACTACCCTTTTCACGGATGCAAAGGGGCATATCGTGACACAGCCGATCCCTTACGGGACTTATGTGGTGGTTGAGACAGTAACGCCTCACAACATGGAAACAGTAAGACCTTTTGAAGTAAGGATTGTGGAGAACCACCCGACAGAGCCGCAGGTATGGCGTGTATTCATTGACCGTGAATTTACTGCAAAGTTGCGTGTGATCAAGAAGGACGCTGACACAAACCAGACAGTCCTTATCCCTAATACAGAGTTTAAGATTTTCAACCTTGACAAAAATGAGTATGTCAAGATGGTTACAACTTATCCGTCAAAGGTTACACACACTTCTTTCTTCACTGACAGCGACGGCGACTTAATCCTGCCTGACACATTGAAGATTGGAAATTACCGCATTGAGGAAGTGGCAGCGCCTTTCGGATATGTGCTGAACACAAATTATGTGGAAGTGTCGGTTGATTCCGATACGTTCTATGAGACTGATCCTGACACTTATGATGCAATCATTACCGTGGAATATGAGGACGAACCTGTTGTCGGGGAACTGACAGTTGAGAAGAAAGGCGAAATCCTTGACGGCTACAAGGGCGGCTTGTTTGCTGATTCTGACGAAAAGGAGTTCATTTATAAGGAAGGCTCCCTTGAAGGGGCAGAGTTTGAAGTCTATGCCGCTGAAGATATTTTTACAGCAGACATGCAGAAGGACGAGAATGGAAACAGGACAAAGTATTACAGCAAGGGCGATCTTGTTGCAACGCTCACAACCGGGGAAGATGGGAAAGCAAGCATTTCAGGACTTCCGCTCGGACAGTACCGTGTATTGGAAACAGAAGCGCCTTATGGTTATGTGCTGAACGGGGAAGAGCAGCTTGTAACATTCGTTTATGTGGACGATAAAACCCCGGTGATCTATGAAAGCGTGACATTTACCAATGACAGACAGAAACTGGATATGTCCGTCATTAAGAAAGATGCAGAGGAAGATACACCAGTTGCAGGTGCAGTATTCGGACTGTATGCGGCAGAGGACATTGAGAATGCCAATGAGGAAGTAATCATTGAAGCAGGCACACTTCTTGAAACCGCTGTCTCTGACGAAAACGGCAGGATCACTTTCAAAAAGGATTACCCGTTTGCAGTTTATGAGGCAAAGGAACTGGAAGCGCCGAAAGGCTATGTTTCCAGTGATGAAGTAATCACTTTTGAGACAGAGTACCAGGGACAGCATGAAGCAGTTGCAGAGTACAGCAGCGAATTTCTGAATGAGCCTACAACCTTTGAATTTACAAAGGAGGACATTGCAAGCGGCGCAGAGCTTTCCGGTGCAATGCTTACAGTCATTGACAAGGACGGCAATGTGGTTGACAGATGGACTTCCGTGGCAGATGAGGCTCATGTTATCAAGAGACTTGCAGCAGGGGAGACTTATACGCTCCGTGAGGAATTTGCGCCTTACGGCTATCTGAAAGCAGAGGAAATCAAGTTTACGGTGGAAGATACCGCTGACGTTCAGAGCATAGTCATGAAAGACGAAGTTCCAACAGGCGCAATCATCATCAATAAGGACGGCGAATTTGTAACTGACACTACCCTTATGAAAGGACACTGGTATGATTTCATTTTCAACTATTTCAAGGACAGCCTTGCAGGTGTTGAATTTGAAGTTTATGCAGCGGAGGACATTGTAAGCCCGGACGGTCTTGACACAATCTATTATGAGGCGGACGAACTTGTGGCAACTATCGTCACTGACGAGAAAGGCTATGCAAGCATTGACAATCTGCCGCTTGGAAAGTATTACCTTGTGGAAACAAAGACACTGGAAGGGTTCGTTCTGGACGATACGCCAATCGAAGCAGACCTTTCCTATATTGATCAGGATACCAAAGTGGTTTATGCAGGAATGAACATCAGCAATGAGAGACAGAAAGTGCAGATCACTGTGGTTAAGAAAGAGGCAGGCACAAAAGAGGTTCTTGAGGGAGCCGTATTCGGACTGTTTGCAAAAGAGGACATTGTGAACAAAGATGGCAAAGTCGTTGTAAAAGCCGGAACTGAAATTGAGCGTGGCGTGACAGGAAAGGACGGAAAGCTGACCTTTGTATCTGACCTCCCGCTTGGAAAGTATTATGTGCAGGAGTTGACAGCGCCGAAGGGATATGTGAAGTCCGACAAGATATTTGATGTGGATGCGTCATATCAGGGCGATGATAAGGAAGTAATCGAATTTGAAGCAGAATTTGAGAACAAGCCGATCAAAGTGCAGATTTCAAAGACTGACATTACAGGCGACAATGAGCTTGAAGGTGCTGTCCTTTCTGTCATTGACGCAGACGGCAATCTGGTTGAGAAGTGGACTTCCGGCAAAGAGCCACACATGATTGAGAAGCTGCCTGCCGGAAAATATATCCTGCGTGAAGAGACAGCGCCATTCGGATATGTAATTGCACAGGATATTGAGTTTGAGGTAAAAGAGACTGATGAAATCCAGAAAGTAGCAATGAAGGACGAAGTGGCAGTTGGAAAGATCATCATCAGCAAGAAGTCAGAGGACGGAAAAGTGCTTGCAGGTGCAAAATTTGAAATCCGTGACAAGGACGGGAAAGTGATTGAGACACTTATCACTGACAAGGACGGTCATGCTGAAAGCGGAGAACTTCCGATTGCAACATTTAAGGACGGCAAGTATGAGGAGGCAATCACTTATACCGTAGTGGAAGTGGAAGCGCCGGAAGGCTATCTCCTTGATTCCACGCCAAAGGAAGTGAAGTTTGAATACAAGGACGGAAAGACGAGAGTGGTTGAGTACACCCTTGAAGTGACAAACAAGCCTACGGAACCGAAACTCCCGCAGACCGGGGATAACATGAACCCGTGGGTATTTGCAGGGTTCGGGCTTGCGGCTGTTGCTGCCGGACTCGGCATCTTCTTCTGGAGGAAGAGAAAAGACGGTGCAGAAGCATAAGTAATGAATAACCATGCATGAACCCGGCGGGGCATGTAAGCCAAAGCAGCTTATATGTCCCGCCTTTTTTCGTAGAATGGAAAGGAGGAACAGACTTTATGATGGATTATGAGATGTTCAAAGAGGTAGTAAAAGAGAGTTTTTTATCCTATATGCCGGGAAGTTATCGGGGCATGGAGGTAAGGGTTGATCCGGTGAATAAGGTAAACCGTACACTGGACGGACTCAGCCTTTTGGCGAAGAATGAGGAAACCATGATTTCTCCTACTTTATATATCAATGACATGTATGAGAAGTATTCAAGTACAGGAGATTTACAGGCAACCTTGCGGGAAGCAGCAGAAGCGATGGATGAGGTATTCAAGGAGGCGCCAATCCCGTCGCTGGATATGAACACGGCAAAGGATAATATCATATTCCAGCTTGTAAACACCATGCAGAACGAGGATATGCTGAAAAATCTGCCGCACAGGGAATTTCAGGATCTGTCCATTATTTACCGATGGGTTGTAGGTGTGGATCAAAAGGGGCTTTCAAGCACTGTAATCAATAATAATCTGGCAAAGTCACTGGGAATGGGAGAGGAAGAGTTATTTAAGGCTGCTGCGGAAAACACCAGACGCATACTGCCTCCCGTGGTGCAGTCCATGAATGAAGTCATAATGGATATGTTTATGGCTGACGGTATGCCGAAGGAACTGGCAGAGCAAATGATCGGGGAGCAGGTGCCGGAAATGACCATGTGGGTTATTTCTAATGAAAGAAAGATAGACGGTGCGGCTTCCATGCTTTATGAGGATAAGCTGCACAATCTGGCGGAGAAAGTGGGGACAGACCTGTATATCCTGCCCTCTTCCGTACACGAAGTTATCGCTGTGTCTGTAGAAATGGGAGAACCGGAAGAACTGGCACGGATGGTTTCAGAGGTAAACATGGATCAGGTGGACCTTAGTGAGCGGCTTTCCAATCAGGTGTACCACTACGACAAAGACCTGCGGAAGATCACTCTTGCCACGGACACGCCAAACAAGAGGCTGGACGGTGTTGTGGCAGAGCAGGGGCTTGTTTATGAAACGAAGCAGTCCAGATAGGGCGGTGTTCCTGCAAGTACAGAACGGAGGGGACGGTTTTTATGATGGATTATGAAATGTTCAAGGATGTGGTCAGGGAAAAACTCATGAGCCTTATGCCGGATGAACTTGCGGGGTATTCCTTACGGGCTGACAGGACGGGGAAAGTGAACGAAACTCTGGACGCACTTCATCTTGTGCCGCCTGACTGCCTGCCGGATAAACTGTACCCAACGGTATACCTGAACCATGTGTATGAAGAGTACAAAAAATCCGGCGATTTACAGGGAACACTTGAACTTACGGCATTTTATCTGGCGGGAGCCTGCCGTGAGGCAGAGAGGAAGAACAGCAGGATCAACCTGCAGGGCGCACCGGAAAGCATAATCATGTCACTGGTCAATACACAGCAGAACCGTGAAATGCTCGGATATATGCCGCACAGGGAATTTGAGGACTTATCAATCATTTACAAATATGTCATTGATACCAGAAATCCCGTGGAGACAGTCCCGGTCACTGTGGAACTGGCAGAGAAGATCGGCATGGAGGAGGAAGAATTATTCCATGTGGCAGTGGAAAACACAAGGCGGCTTTTCCCGCCAACAGCGGAACTTTTAAATGATGTTGTTGTGGAAATGTTCATGGAGGGCGGCTTTTCAGAAGAAGCAGCACGGGAAATGGGCAATGTCATACAGACACCGATTTACTGCATCAGCAACAAAATGAGTATCAACGGCGCTGTTTCCATGCTCTACGGGGATGTCATTCACGGATTGTCGGAACAGTTGGAGAGTGACCTTTATATCCTGCCGATGTCGGTCCATGAAGTCATGGCAGTGCCAACAGAAGGGATAGCGCCGAAAGAACTGGCAGAACTGGTGGAAAAAAACAACATGTCAAGGATAAGGCTTGGGGATCGGCTTTCCAATCAGGTGTACCACTATGACAAGAAACGGCAGATACTGGCGCTTGCCACGGACACGCCAAACAAAAGGCTGGACGGGAGCGCACCAAAGCAGAACCGCAGAGACGGGAAAAATCAGTCCAGATAGGAGGCTTACTGTTATATGGAAGAAACGCCAAAAGAACTGACCATGAAAGAACTGCTGGAACTGGTGCAGCGGCAGGAGGGCGAATTTATTATCCGTATTGAGCCGGGAGGGGAGGAAACAAATGCAGATGCAGGAACAGGAACCCTTTAAATTGGAAGTGGTATCAATAAGGCTGGTAAAGGATGCGCCGCTGTTTTCAGACCATAAGATTATAAGCCCGGCAGATGCCGTGGAGGTAATAGGGGATTTTTTGTGTGAAATGGACAGGGAAGTGATGTGTGTCATCAACCTGAAATCGGACGGAACCCCTATCAACTGCAATATTGTGAGCATGGGGACAATCAACCAGACCATTGCAGAACCAAAGGAACTTTTCAAGACAAGCATCCTCTCTAATGCGGCAGGAATGATCATAGTGCATAACCACCCAAGCGGCGAACTAAAGCCCTCCAAAGAGGACATCATGGTAACGGACAGAATGCTGAAATTGACGGAGCTTATGGGGATAAAACTCGCTGACCATGTGATCGTGGGCGGTAACAACAGCCAGTATTTCAGTTTCCGGGAAAAAAAGCTGCTGAAGTACCCGCAGATATATCTTTCCACGGACTGTAATGCACTGGAATTTGGGAAAACGGCAATGGTAGCGGAAAAAGGGAAAGCAAGGTGAGGCGATGGAAGAAAGAAGAAGTTTTACGGCAGAGGAACTTGCGCTTGCAAAGAGCGTTGACCTGACGGCAGTAGCGGCAAGCCTCGGCTATACCGTGAAAAAGATAGGCAGATACCACACACTGAAAGAAATGGATTCGATACGGATTTACAACCGCACGAACTGGTTCCGGTGGTCAAGGGAACACGAAAGAGGAAACAACGGCGGCTCGCAGATAGATTTCCTGCGTGTCTTTGCGGGAATGGAAGTCAAGGACGCTGTTTTCTGGCTGCTTGATTTTTCAGGATACCAAAGGAACGGGGACTGGGAAAAAAAGAGCGCCAATGTGTATGTGGAAAAAAAGGAAGAAAAGAAAAAGCCTTTTGTACTCCCTGCCCGTGCAAAGAACAATGACTATCTTTATTCGTACCTGACAGGGGACAGGGCGCTTGACAGGAATACAGTGGATTATTTTGTAAGGTTCGGATTGATCTATGAAGAACGCAGTCATCACAACATTGTCTTTAAGGGGAATGATGTGCAGGGCAAGACACGCTTCGCAAGCATGAGGGGAGTGTTTGACCGGGAAGGGAAACCCTTTAAGTGTGACGTGGCGGGCAATGACAAGAATTACGGGTTCAACATCTGGTATGGGCATAGTGATGAAGTCATGGTATTTGAGGCAGCAATAGACCTGATGAGTTATGTGGAGATCCGTGGCGATTATGTGACAAACAAGCTGGCTCTTGGGATGCTTTCCGATGCGCCGCTTGCTACCTTCTTAGAGGAACACCCGAAAGTCAGTAAGATTTCATTCTGCCTTGACAATGACGAGCCGGGCAGGAAAGCGGCGGAGGCGCTCATGGAAAAATACTACGGGCTGGATTATGAAGTGGAAAACTGCCCGCCGCCAAAGCCGTTCAAGGACTATAACCAGTGGTTACAGCAGGCGAAAAAGTGCCTATGCGCAGTTGCTCCACAACGGGAAATGGCACGGTAAGGTGTCTGATTGTAAAAAGTGAGTTCATTTTTGGAAAAAGAACTGAAAAAGTTCTATCACTCCGCAAAAGTGATTGCAAAAAGCACTATCACTGAAAAACGGCAGGGAAAAAGGCGTGGCTGTCCCACAAAAAAAGAACTTAAAAAGTGCTATCAGAATAGGAAAATGATAGTAAAAAGTGAAATCAAAATAGAAATATTCTATCATATTTTAAGTTCACTATATATATCAGCGGGGTTTTAGGGGCAGTCCCCTAACCAGAGGCACTTGTATTACAAAGTGCGTATCTGGCAAATTCCTATCGGAATTTGAGCGGGGCGGAAATCATGGGCTTTATTTCATACAGATAAGGAGGTGGTTGCAGATGGAAACCGTGGACGTGCGAAAAGAGGTGCTTGAGGAAGTAGAGCTACTGGGGCAGATTGGATATTTCACGGGTATGCGTGTGGACAAGGAAACCGTGCCGGAGGGGATGCACTGTTATGAGCTGCGTCATGGCGATGACTGGGGGTTCCCGGTGTCCGTGGAGGAAAGTGTCAGGGTAAACTATTTCGGTGCGGTCCTTTTTACGGAGGCGCTGGAACTGGGAAACGAAAAATCCCTGCAATTCGGATATGAGGATTTCCTGTATACTGGCGAACAGATGTATCTTTCACAGGTAATAGGAGGGCAGGAGCCGGAAATTTTCAAGGACGGGAAAGTGCTTGCAGAGTTCTTCAAAGAAACATTCCCCATGACGGAGGAAGAGGGGCAGAAACTTGTTGACTACATGGAAGGGCATGGTTATGTGTTGGGAAACATGGACGGCGGGATGTTCCGTGGCGATCTGTGCGATGAGCAGGATAAGGTAACCTGGGAGCCGTACACCATAGATGATGCAGTCGATGCCGTTACAGAGTGGAATTTTGAACTGATAAATGAGACGGAAGCGGCAGTAACGAACCCAAAGGACATGATTGACTTTGCAAACCAGAAAAGCAGGCTTGATTCCCTGCGTGAAGATGAACAAATACTGGATAAGATATTTGACCGCACATCGTATGGGAAAATGATTGAAGCGGTTGGAACCACGCTTGCGGAAGCATTGATTGAGGATATAAGCAGGGGCGGCGATATTGATGCCGCTGTCAAGAATCTGACAGACCAGATAAAGGAGGGCGTGGATCAGCAGCCGGATGTTTCCCCGGAAGTAAAGAAGAACGGCGGGAAGTCACGGTAGGCGGTGGGAACTACAGGCAAGGAGGTGTTTCGTTTGCATGATAATGACGTGCAGAAAGAAGGTGCAGGGGAAATTGTCAGGATAAAATTTCTGTCTGAAAAACAGGTAAAAGAGATTGCGGAATTATGCAGCAATACAGAAAAAGGAATGAAGCCGATACAGGACGGCATGGAACTTGTGGAATTTCTGCGGGGGACGTTCCCCGTGGAAGAGAAAGAGGCGAAAGTGCTGTTAGAGTATCTGGACGGTCACGGATATATGCTTGCGGGGGAAGGCGGCGGACTGTACCGTGGCGATCTGTGCAAAGAGCCGGACAGCATATGTTGGGAGAAGTATTCAATCGGGGATGCCATAGAAGCTGCCTGTGAATGGAACTGTGAAATGCTGCTGGAGTCGCAGAATGCGAAACAGGACGGTTCCGGCGATTACAAGTTCTGGCAGGAAAGGCATGAAGAACTGCAAAAAGATGAAGAAATACTGGGCAGGCTGTTTGGACGTACAGAACGTGGGATAGAGAACAACAGCCGTGCAGCAGGTCTTGCAGGCGTTTCCCCGGAATTAAAACAGAGTGCGGGGAGGTCACGGTAGATGGCGGCAGAAAAAAAAGACATCATAAAGCCTTTCCGTCTGACACAACAGGAAGCGGACAGACTGAAAAAACAGGCACAGGAAAGCGGCATGAAAGAATCAGAGTATATCCGGCTGTTGTTGTCGCAGAAGCCCAACGATTACCCTGAAATCCGTATCCTATTGAAAGAACTGATCAATGAGGTCAACGCAATCGGGAACAACATCAACCAGATCACAAGGAACCATAATTCAAAGCTGTACCGCACGGAGGACAGGGAGCTTTTGAGCGCTTATATGAAAAAACTCAACATGACCGTAAGGGAGGCGGCGGATAAGATAGGCAGCATGTAAGGAAAGGGGGAGCCATTTGACGGAAACACTGACGGAAACACAGGAAGAACGCCTGCGTGGGAACGGCTATTTTCTCTATCAGGGCTATCATTTCAAGCCGGTCCGCCAGTTCACGGAAAAGGACGGGGACTTTTTTGAAAAGACAAGGCGGCTTAAACGTGACGACGAACTTGGCATGATGGAAGCGGATTATGACGGGAAGCAGAAACACCCGTATTCTTATGAGGGGTTTTATGCAGCGTCCACGGATAAGGAAGCGGATATTTTCTTCTGCCTTGAGACAATGAAGGAATACACACCCTGTACGCATGAGCTTCAGGAGTATGTCATGGAGCAGGAAAGGCAGCATGACAGGGGAAGGGCAGTGTAAAGGGGGCAGGGACAGTTGGCGATCAGCAAGATACTCTATATCGGGGACTGCGGTGCAGGGTATGCGGGGAAACACTTGAAACAGGCGCTCGACTATATCACTGTGCCGGAGAAAACGGGCGGCGGGCGGTTCGTGGGTTCCCTTAACTGCCAGCAGGAAAAAGTATATGAGCAGATGCGGCAGACAAAGGAACAATTCCAAAAGACAGACCAGAGGCAGGGGTATCACCTTATCATATCTTTTGTAGAGGGAGAAGTGGATGCGGAAACTGCTTTTGAAGTGATCGGGAAGTTTGCAAAGGAGTACCTGGGCAAAGACTATGAGGCGCTGTATGCGGTGCATGACAACACTGACCATATCCACGGTCATATCATCTTTAACAGCGTAAGTTTCCGTGACGGCAAAAAGTACCGTTATAAGAAAGGGGACTGGGCAAAGGAGATACAGCCTATCACGAACCGCCTGTGTGAAGAGTACGGGCTTTCCACGATTGAAATATCAGAGGACCGGGCAAGGAAATCTGAAAATTACAAGGAATGGAACGACTTCCGTGACGGCAAATTTGTGTGGGCGGACATGATAAAGCGTGACATTGATGCGGCAATCTTACAGTCGGCAACCTATGAGTCCTTTTTATCCGTCCTTTCTGATATGGGTTACGGGATAAAGAACGCATACCGGACGGAGGGGAAATACCTTGCAATCAAGCCTATGGGCATGAGCAGGTTCAGACGGTGCAAGTCGCTTGGGGAAAATTACACGGAGGAACGCATAAGGGAACGGATTGAGCAGGAGAGCCTTTCTTCCTATGGGAAGATAAAAGCGGTGCAGGAAACAAAGATCGTGCGGTGCCGGGTAAAACGCTATAAAAGGGCGAAAATGTCCGGCATACAGAAACGCTATTTTGCAAGGCTTTACAAAACAGGGCTGTTAAAAAAGCGCCCGTACAGCAAGGCTTGGCAGTACCGTGACGACATCAGGAAGATGCAGAAGTTACAGGAAGATTACCTGTTCCTTGCAAGGCACGATGCTTCCACGGTAGGGGATATAAGGCAGGCGGCAGCGCAGATGGCAGACTTGAAGAAAGAGACTTCAAGGGAAAAAAGCCGGATATTCAAGGAACGTGCCAGAATGAAGCCGCTCTTTGACATTACGGCACAGTTGGAGGAATTGCAGGAGTGTGAAAACTGTTTTATACGTGGGGAAGCCCTGTTTGAGAAAGAACATGAGAAGTATGCGGAACTGTCGGCAAGGCTTGCAAAGGAAGGGTACACGGCAGGGCAACTTGCGGAATTTAAGGAACATTACCGGAGTGAGATAGCACGGATAAGGGAAAAAGAGAAGGCTGTGGCGAAAGAGGAAAGGATCGCCGTCCGTATCCTTGCGGAAATCACGGCAGGGGAAAGGGCAGGAAAGCCGGAACCGGAAATGCGGCAGGAAAAGCAGCAGGAAAAGAAAAGGGGACAAAAGGAAAAAAGCAGGTAGGATATTGCAGCCGGGAACGGCTGCTTGATTTTTGCCCAAAATGGGCAGGATTGGAGGTTATATGCAGGAACGGACAGTGCTTAGCGGCATGGATTTGAAAGCATATCTTGGCAGGCTCCGGCAGAACCCGAAGTATACCGAGGAAATCATAAAGCTGATAGAAGATGACCTGCGGTTCGGTCTGACAAAGGAGGAAACAGAGGAATACAGCGGCGGCAGGTACGATTACAGGCAGATGTGCGTGTATTCCCGCTGCCTGCGCAACGGCTACAACGAGGAAGAAAAGGCTACAATCTTAAAAGAGGGGTTAAGCGGCGACCAGATGGCGGTGGCGCTGGAGTTTTATGAAAAAGGCGTCCCGATGAATACCATAACCGAAGTGCTTTCCAGTGCGGAAAATACGGCATATACCATGAAACGCCTTTTCTCACAGGTGCTTAAAAAGATCAGGGAGGCGGAACCCGTAAGCGGGCAGGATACGGCATATGCAAAGGAACTTATGGAGCAGATCCGTGAGGTTGTCGAGAAGATTTCCTGTCAGGAAAAACGCTATGACGCCTTAAATGAGAAGCTGAAAGAGATTGGTACAGCGGGGCAGGACGTGCAGGTGCAGAGCAACCTTATCGCACAACTTTCTGAAAAGGACAAAATGCTGGAAAAACAGCAGAATGAACTCAATGAGGCAAGAGTGCAGATTGCAAAGCTGCATGGTGAGATAGAAGCAGTAAGAAAGGAGCGGAAAGCATTGGAGGAACAGGTAAAAAATGCAGTCAGGGCAGAGCCGGATACGGCGGAGGAACCCAAAGAGGCGGAAAAGGAAAAGAAGCCGGAGGCAAAGGCGGAAAGCAGTGCGCCCAGTATGCCGGAATCGGCACTCTATCCCGGAATCGAATACCATGCTGCGGTTGTAGACAAGGACGGCAATATTATCCGCTTTGTCCCGGTGGAGCGCATGGAGCGGAAAGACAGGGGGAGCGTGATGACTTCCATGTTCTCACGGCTTTTCCTAAAGAAGAAAACGGACATTGTGAAGCTGCTTGCGGAAAAAGACCTTTCGCCGGAACAGCTTGTGCAGGTACGGAGCGCCATTGAGAAAGGGCTGTCAGAGAAGCAGTTGCTTGTGCTGATAAACAACAAAATCCCGGCAGAGCAGATGGAGGAGATCATAAACATTGCAGTCTATGAAAACAAGATGAAGGAGGGGCAGTAATGGGACTGGTTGCAGTAACAGAAACGGCGCAGATGTTCCAGCAGAAAAACATTGTCCTGACAGAGAGGGACAAGGAATTTGTGGTACAGTTTGCTTTCCGGACGAATGACAGGGAACTTACAAACAAGCTGATTGATGAGCTTACGGAGAAAGGCGCAGACAGGGATGCCGTATGCAGGAAATATCAGGCACTCACTGGTTTTGCGCCGGACTGGATACTGAGGATAGAAAACCTGCTCGTATCGCTTGAAATGTACCGTGTGCAGGAGGAACAGGCAGTAAAGACCTTATCGGAACTTCT